>JAYUAL010000297.1:0-4171 GCA_043741355.1 Gemmatimonadales bacterium
GGTGGAAGGCATCCGGGTCATCGGGCGGAATACCCAGGGTGTTCGCGTGATGCACCTGGACGAGGGGGATCTCCTCGTGGACGTGGCCCGGGTGGTCAAGGAAGATGAAGGCGGGGTGGAGGAGCCGACGGACGACGAGACAACGGCGACGACGGACGGACCGTGAGGACGGACGGACGGTGGGGACAGTGAGGGCAGTGGGGACAGAACGGACCGCACTGACCGACTTGCGGGCCGCCGCCACAGCACTCACAGGCATTGCCGTTCGCACTCCGCTGGTCGAGGCTTCCGAGCTTTCCCGTCGGCTAGGCGTTCCGGTCTGGCTCAAGTGCGAGCAGTGGCAGCCGATCGGCGCCTTCAAGGTTCGGGGCGCGTGGACCGCCGTCAGCCGGATGCCCGAGGACCTGCGGGCGAATGGAGTGATCGCCCATTCCAGCGGCAATCACGGACGCGCGGTGGCGTGGGTGGCCCGTCGGCTCGGGCTCCGAGCGGTGATCGTGATGAACGACAACGCGCCGCCGGTGAAGGTGGGCGCGGTACGAGCAGAGGGTGCCGAGGTGGTGCTGGTGGATCGCTACGTCCGCCAGCAGACCGCCGAAGCGCTCGCGGTGCGGGAGCAGCTCGCCATGGTGCCCCCCTTCGAGCACGAAGACGTGATCCTCGGCCAGGCGACGTGCGCTCTCGAAATCCTGGACGACCGGCCTGACCTCACCGCGATCCTGGTGCCGGTCGGAGGGGGCGGGCTTCTTGCAGGCTCCTGTCTGGCGGCGGCGGCGCTGAACCACCCGGCCGAGCTGATCGGCGCGGAGCCCGCGGGAGCCGCCAAGCTCAGCGCGGCGCTGGCCGCCGGGGAGCCCACGGCGCTGGCCGGCACCGCCAGCATCGCCGATGGGCTCCTGCCGGTGGCGGTGGGCCGGCTGCCCTGGGGTTACATCGGACAACGGGTTCGGCATGTGACGCGTATTTCGGAAGCGGGCATCGCCTCCACGGTGCGATACCTCTTCCAGACCTTGGGATTCAAGGTCGAGCCATCCGGCGCGGTGGCCGTCGCCGCACTGCTGGAAGGACATTACCGACCTCCCGGACCCGTGGCGGCCATTCTGAGCGGAGGCAACGTGGACCCCGATCTCTTCGCGCGACTCACCACCTGACATGACCAGCCTGGTCCCGCACGTGCTCGTCGTGGACGGCGACCAGACCTTCGCCCGCACGGTTTGCCGGCTCCTGACCGAGAACGGCTACGACGCCGCGACGCTCTCCGGTAGCGGGGCCCTTACCGAGTATCTGCTGACCCAGCCGGTGGATTTGCTGCTGGTGGACCTCTCCCTGCCGGGCCGGGACGGGTTTTCCATTCTCGAGACAATCCGCCGGGACAACGTCTACCGCAATCTGCCAATACTGGCGCTCTCCCCCGCGGGGAGCGAGGCCCCCGACGCGGCAGCGCTCGGCGCCGCTGAGCTGATCACGAAGCCGGTGCAGGTTCGCGAGCTCCTCGCCAAGATCCGGGCGCACCTGCGGGCCGGGCGCGCCCACAACCGGTCCCGAGCCGAGGCGCGGTCGCAGGCGGCCCTGGCGGAGCTGTTGCGGGTGATCGACTCCGATCTTCCGACCCGGGATTTGTTCCAGGTGCTGGTTCGCCAGGTAGCCGCCGCCCTCCGGATTCCCCGCTGCTCGATCTTGTTCGGAAAGCCCGACGCGGAGCGAGTGACGGTCGCCGCGGCGTCGGAGAATCCGATGCTGAGCGACCTCGCGGTCGATGTTCGCCGCTATCCCGAGATCCAGAAGGCGCTGACCACCGGCGAGGTGGTCCTGGTGCGCGATGCACCGACCGACCCGCTCTATCACGACATGACCAACATCGAAACGAGATCGACCCTGGTGCTGCCGTTTTCGCTGGGGGGCGAGCCGGCCGGTGTCTTCTTCCTCCGGACCGGCGAGGGCGACCCACCGCTGGGGGACACCGATCTCCGTTTTGCCGCCCGGGTGGTGGACTCAGCGGTCTCGGCCATCGAGAAGGCGCGGGCGCGGGAAGAGTTAGTTGGCCACGACGAGGACCTCAGGCAGTTCGGCGACACCGATCCGCTCACCGGCCTCCTCAACCGTGGGGCGCTGGAGCGGCGGCTCCGCGAAGAGATTGAACGCGCGGGGCGGGCCGGCACCTCGCTCACCTGCCTCCTGATTCACCTGGGCGATCTGAGGCGCCTCCCGATCACGCACGGCGGTAACGCGGGAGACCGGGTCCTGGCGCAGTTCGCCGAGTTGCTCCGGCGGGAGCAGCGGACCGTCGACGTGCTGGGGCGCCACGGAGAGGAAGAATTCGTCATGCTGCTGCCCGACATCGGCGGCGCCGGGGCCCGTCTCTTCGCGGAGCGCATCCTGGGGCAAGCGGGCCGCACCCCCTTCGGGGAGCCGGACGAACCGATCAGAGTGCCGCTCACCCTGGGGCTCGCCACCTACCCCGGCGAAAAGGTCACCGATGGCGGCTCGCTCCTCGAGCGGGCGGGACAGAACCTTTTGCGCGCCAGGTCGGACGGCCGCAACAGCTACCGAGATTGAGCGCACTCCGCTGTCCGCGCTGCGGCGCCACCTTCGATCCCCCGGCCCGCTTCTGCACCAAGGATGGCTTCCCGTTGGTTCCGGGCGGCGCCCCGATGCCCACGACGCCGCGGGCCTTCGGGCTGCACCGCACCGGCGAACTGCGGCTCCCGCCCGCGCGCCGAGGCGACCCCGCGTCGGGGCTCTCGGGCCGGGTGATGGACGGGCGCTACCAGATGGAAATGCGGGTGGGGGAGGGGGGCATGGCCTACGTGTATCGGGCCAAGGACCGGGAGACCGGCCGCACCGTCGCGGTCAAGGTGCTGATGTCGCGACTCACCGGCGACCAGGAAGCGGTGGCGAGGCTCAAGCGTGAGGCCCAGGTGGCGATGCGGCTCGATCATCCCAATGTGTGCGGGATCCTCGCGTGGGGTGAAGCCGGGGGGATGCCCTACCTGGTCATGCCGTTCCTCGACGGGGAGACCCTGTCCCGCCGGGAAACCCGCCACGGCCCCATGCCCGCGCCGCTCGCGGTGCCGTTCCTGCGCCAGTTGTGCCGCGGCCTGCAGCACGCCCACGCCGCGGGAATTCTGCACCGGGACCTCAAACCCGAGAACGTCATGCTGGTCACCGGGGAATCGGGGGTCGAGCAGGCGGTGGTGATGGACTTCGGCCTCGCGAAGGAGAGCGTGGCGGGCCCGGAGGTGATGAAGCTCACCGCGACGGGAATCGTGCTGGGAACACCGGAGTTCATGAGCCCGGAGCAGATCCGGGGCAAACCATTGGATGCCCGGAGCGACATCTTTGCGCTGGGGGTACTGGGGTTCGAGCTCCTGACCGGGCGGCTTCCCTTCGAGGGCAATACCGCGCAGGAGACCATGCTGGCCCATCTGACCGGGCAGCCGATGCGGCTCAGGCAGGTTACCCCGTCGCTGCCGGAACGGCTCGAGCGGGTGATCGCCCAGAGCATCGCCCACCGGCCCGACGATCGGTTCCCTTCGATGCAGGACTTCGAGGAGGCGTTGGACGACAGTGACCAGTAACCGGCAACCAGTGGAGTTCATCATGCGCAATCGACATGGATTCGCCTCGCACCTCACGGTCGGCGTCCTCGCCTTCGCCGCCGGCATCGGCGGTACCTGGTTGATCCGGGTCCGCCCGACGGCGAAGGTGGCGGCACACGTACACGACGAAGTCACTACTCACGGCGAGACCGTCTGGGTCACGAAGCCCGCCGGCGACTCGGTCAGGGTCTACGTCGCCTATCCCGAGCGAAAAGACCGGGTGCCGGCCGTCATCGTCATCCACGAGAACCAGGGTCTGACCACATGGGAGCCCACCGTGGCCGACAAGCTTGCCGGCAACGGGTACGTGGCGGCGGCGGTCGATCTGCCCTCATCGATGTTCGGGCTCTATCCCGCCGACTCGGGACGGGCGTACATCCCCCGGCTCACTCCCGACGGCGTCACCGCCGATCTCGACGCAGTGTACCAGTATCTCAACGGGCTGGGCGCGGTGAAGAAGGACCGGATCGGCGTGATCGGATTCTGCTGGGGCGGCGGGCAGTCCTTCCGCTACGCGACCAACAACCCGAAGCTCAGGGCGGCTGTGGTGTGCTACGGCGTGGCACCCGATA
>JAYUAL010000298.1:0-4170 GCA_043741355.1 Gemmatimonadales bacterium
CCGTCACGGAGCAGGTTCGCGGTGTGGGACTCGCGGGCGACGGTCATCCCGCCGGTGGGTTGAAAGGTCCCGCTCGCCGGATCGTAGAGCTCCGCGGAAGCGAGAAAGCTCCAACCCACCCCGACGCCTCCGGCGAGCAGCACCTTGCCATTACCCAGGAGCACCGCCACGTGTCCGCTCCGGGCCGTGGTCATGCTTCCGGTTGCCTGGAATTTGCCGGTGCCGGGGTCATACAGCTCGGCGCTCCGGAGGTAGCTCCCGTTGTATCCGCCCGCGATCAGCACTTTCCCGTCGGGGAGGAGGACGGCGCTGTGCCCGCTCCGGGCCACGCCCATCGGCGTGACGGCCGCGAACCGCTTGCGCGCCGGATCGTACACCTCGGCGCTCGCGAGGGACGCCTCGCCGACGCCGAATCCGCCGGTGATCAGGACCCGGCCGTCGGCCAGCAGGGTCGCGGTATGGGCGGCGCGACTCATGGTCATGGGGGAAATCGGGACGACCCGCCCGCCGACGGACGGCTCCGGATCGGTCGGGGTGCCACAGAGGAGGGCAAGCAGGAGAGACGTAGGGCGGATCATCGAACGGCTCCGTCATGAAGGCGTGGTGGTTCGATGCCGGCCGGCGCTTCCGGGTTTGATGTTTCCCGTTTCCCGCTCCCCGCTTCCCGCTCCCTGCTCCCCGCTACTCCGCTACTCCGCTCTCATCACCTCCACCGGATTGGCCCTCGCTGCCCGCCGGGCGGGAATCAGCGTGGCCATCAGCACCGGAAGCGTCCTAGCGTCCCAGCCTTTTCCCACCTCTCGGCAGTTTCGCGGGCATATCCGCCAGCACGTAGGCCATGATCGCCATCGCGGCCACGTTCTCGGCCAGCTCTCTGGGGTCGATCTTGTCGACGTTGTCGGCCTCGGTGTGGTGATACCAGAAATACCGGGTCCGGTCCACGTTGTGCGACATGCCGGGCACGCCCTGCTGCATGATCGGCCCGATGTCGGACCCGCCCCCGCCCACGGTGGCCGAGTCGGTGCCCAGCGGCTTGAGCAGCCTGGCAATCTGATTCACCACCGCGTAGGCGGAGTCGGTGCCGGAGAACCCGAAGCCCTGGAACTTGAAGGTGCCGCCGTCGGACTCGATGGCCGCCACGTGCTTGTCGAGCTCGTTCCGATGCGCGTCGCGGTAGGCCTCGCCCCCGCGGCCGCCGTTTTCTTCGTTGGTCCAGCCCACCGCGCGAATGGTGCGCCGCGGCGTGAGGCCCAGCTTCTTGAGCAAACGCACCGCTTCCCAGGCGATGACCACGCCTCCGGCGTCGTCCATAGCGCCGGTGCCCACATCCCACGAATCGATGTGCCCGCCGAACACCACCACCTCGTCGGGCTTCTCCCGGCCCACTATTTCCCCCATGACATTGCGAGAGGGCGACTCCCCTTCCATGTGCGCTTCCATCTCCAGTCGCACCACGATCTTCTGTCCCCGGTTCTGCATCCGGTGCAGCATCGCCGCGTCTTCCGTTGAGATCGCGGCGGCCGCGATCTTCTTCACGGTCGAGTCGTAAGGCGCCATCGAGCCGGTGTGCGGCGTCCGCATGCCGAAGGGTCCCACTGCGCGGATCAGCACGCCCTCCGCACCGACCTTGGCGGCCTCGATGGCGCCGATGCCGCGATACGCCACCGTCTGGCCATAGTTGGTGAAGGGCACGTCGAAGAGCACGATCTTGCCGGCCGCCTGCGCGGCGTGGGCCTTAAGATCGTCGAAGCTCGAGACCACCAGCACTTCCGCGGTGGTGCCGCCCTTGGGCGTGGCCACGCTCTGGCCCAGGCCGAGCATCGGCATGTTGAGGTATCGCGGCTCCAGCAGCTCGGCTTTCTCGTGGCCCCGGACGAACTTGGGCACCATCACCGGCTCGCCACGGACGTTCTCCAGCCCTTCCGATTTCATCCGCGCGATGATCCAGTCGATGGCCCGCTCCAGCGCGTCGCTCCCGCTGATCCGGTTGCCGAATCCGTCGGTCAGCTCGGCCAGCTTGTTCCACGCCGCGCTGTCGGCAGTGGCCGCCGCGATGATCCGGTCGGCGGCTGCCTGGTATTCTTTCTGTATTGGATTCACCGCCGCGGCCTTCTTCTTCTGGGCAAGGGCGGCGGGGGCGAGCACGGCGCAGCAGAGCAGGAGGGACAGCGGATACCGATGGGTCATCGAGCAATTCCCCGTTTGGTTGACTTCGATTCCATTGCGTCCATCGCCGCGAGCATGCGTTTCTGGGCCACCAGGCGGTACCCGAGACGCAGGTAGTCCGCCACTTCGTCCCAGTCGAATTTCATCTCGGCGTAGAGCGATACCCAGCCCTGGTGAGCGGAGTAGGGGGTCAGGGCGAATCCGGTACGCTCGTGGGGCGGCCCCACTTGATTGCCTCGTCGGCGGAGGGCCAGCCCAGGCAGATTTTCCGGACCCGGGCCAGGACGCGGCGGTCGACCGGCATGAGCGGATGCATGGGAGGGGGAATCTACATCGCGCTCGGGCACCGCGCCGCCAGCGGACATTCCCCACAGAGGGGCCCACCGGTCTTGCAGAGGGTCTTGCCGTGCAGGCGGAGGAGCTGATGCGCCTCGATGCGCGCGGTAGCCGAGGTGGGAAGCTCATCTCGAGCGGCGAGAGAGGCGGAGCGGTAGGTCTTGCTGTAGTTCGCAGAAACCTGTCCGAATCCCAGCCGTCCCAGCACCCGAAGACCATTGGACTCGAGCCCCAGAGTCCTCATTCCTCCGGCAACCATCAGGATCTTGTCCGCGCCGGGCTCGCCAATACCGGGAAATCGCTTCAGCACACGGTGCGCCCTGGCGGGATCGCTCTTGCAGAGCCGGGCCAGCTCGGCCTGACCGGTGTCGAGCGCCAGATTCGCGGCGCGCTGCAACTTGTCCGCCCGCATTCGCGGTTGCATCCCGCCATCAGCCTCGATGAGCGTTGCCAGTGTGACGGTCCGCATGCCCGCGATCCGCTCAGGATCGCCGCCGGTCTTTGCCATCAGGCGGTCGTACACCCGCTTCCGGCGCTCGTCGTCCACCAGATAGGCGCAGGATTCCCACAGCACCATTTCGAATGGGTCGGTGGCGGGGAGCCGGGAGGGCTTGCCGTACCGGCGCCGGAGATGGCGAATTGCCTCGGTGACGGGCCAGCGGGCGGGGCGCATCGGTGGACGATAGCGCTCGTTGCCCGACGCCGCCAACGACGGGAATCGCCCGGAGGCAGACGCTGCAACCTTTCGAGGCCCGCTGGCGTCATATATTTAGACCGCAGGGCCCCTTCACAACGAATATGCGAGCGACCTGATGCCGATGAACCGGTTGGTTTCGGTGGCCACCGCGCTGATCCTCGCCTTTGCCCTGCCCTCGAGCCTTGCGGCGCGCCAGGCGGGAACGGCCGTCCCGGCCGGTGAGGCGCTCCGAGTCTTCCTCGATTGCAAAGCCTTCTGCGACGGCGAATTTCTCCGCCGCGAAATCACCTATATCAACTGGATGCGCGACCGGCAGGACGCCGATGTGCATCTGCTGATCACCTCCCAGGGCACCGGCGGGGGTGGGCAGGAGTACAATCTCAAGTACATCGGACTCAAGGCGTTTCAGGGGTCCGACGATGAAATCCGGTTCTCCACCCGCCAGAGCGACACCGACGATGAGGTCCGGCGCCAGCTCGGCCAGCGGATTGCCCTCGGACTGGCGCGGTACGTGGCGCGCGGGGCTCTGGCCGACCGGCTCAAGGTGACCTACCAGGCTCCCGAGGGGGCCGCCACCTCGACCCAGAAACCCCGTGACCCCTGGAATCTCTGGGTCTTCACGGTGGGGGTCAATGGAAACCTCTTCGGAGAATCCCAGAGCAAGTCGAATTCCATCAGCGGCTCGCTTTCCGCTCGGCGGGTCACCGAGACCTGGAAATTTCGCCTGAGTTCGCGTGGCGGGCGCAACAACAGCGAATTCACCCTCCGCGACGGCACCAAGTTCACGAGCAACACCAGCCGATACAACATGAGCGCCCTGCTGGTGCGCAGCCTGGGTGAGCACTGGTCGTTCGGAGTGGACGCGAGCGCGATGCGCTCGACGGTGGACAACATCGACCTGTCCACCAAAGTGGCGCCGGGCATCGAATTCGACGTGTTCCCCTACAAGGAATCGTCGAAGCGCCAGTTCG
>JAYUAL010000299.1:0-1657 GCA_043741355.1 Gemmatimonadales bacterium
CGGCGCGGTCCACGCCGGTCAGCACCGTCAGCGCGACAACCAGGATCGTGATCTGGCCCAGCTCGATCCCCACATTGAAGGCGAAGAGCGGCAGCGCCACCGAGCCGGTGAACATCTCCCGGAGAAAGGTTGCGAATCCGGCCCCGTGGATCAGACCGAAGCACGCGGCCAGCGCGGGACGGACCCATCCCGACGGCCGCGTCCCGACGTGGCGCAGATTCTCCACGCCGGCCCAGATGATCGTGACCGGAATCAGGAACTCGATCAGCGCCCCAGGCGCACGGATCGTGTCGGTGACCACGAGGCCCAGGGTGATCGAATGACCCAGGGTAAAGGCACTCGCGACGCCAAGCAGATGCCGCCAGTCGCGGAGTCGATATGGCGCCACCAGCGCCACCAGGAAGAGGAGGTGATCGATGGCGGAGAGCTCGGTGATGTGGTGGAACCCGAGCCGGAGAAAGGCGGAAAAGTCGCTCATTGCGCGGCCTCAATGGCCGCCGCGCGCCGGTGGAGCTCGGGATCCTCGGTGCCCCAGGCAAGCGCCGCGGTCATCGCCGCCCTGGCCTCCGGCAGTCGGCCGCTCTTGAACAACGCCCAGGCCAGCAGGTCGTAGCCGTAAATATCATGGCGGGTCTCGAGATCGCGACGCACCGCCGCGAGGATTTCGGGCACCCGGAGATCGTGATCCAGCAGCGCCAGGTACCAGGCCCGGTGAAACCCGCCGCGCGGCGCCTGGGTGGACGCCTCCATGGCCCGGTAGTACTGGCGCGCGGCCCCCGTGTCGCCTCGGGCCCGCCAGGCATCGCCGACGGCGGCGAGGGTGGCGGGGTCCAGGTGCCGTGCGAGAGAGGAATCTCCCAGCAGGATTGCCTCACCCGGATTTCCGGTCGCGAGCGCCAGCCGCGCGCGGGCGGCCAGTAGCCTCCAGTCGTCGGGGACCAGCTCGAGCCCGCGGTCAAGCCGGCTCCGGGCCTCGCCGTGCGCGCCGAACCGGAGCGCCAGCTCGCCGAGCCGGAGCTCGTACCAGGCGAGCTGCTGCGGCCGCAGCGCGTCTCCCCGGCCAGCCTCCTCGTCCCGCGCGGTCTCGAGGAGCCGGCGCGCTTCCGGCGCGTGGCCTCGAAGCTCGAGCCAGCGGGCGTACCGGGGCGCGATGGGCGCCTCGTATCGCCGGGACAGCAGGGGGCGGAACAGGGAATCGGCGGCGGAGTAGTCGCCCAGCTCCAGCAGGTTCTCCCCGAGAATCGCCTGGAACAGCGCGTTTCCGGGGTCGTGAGCCAGGAGCCGCTCGGCGGCGGCACGCGCCTCGACGAAACGGTGCTGGCCCATCAGCGCGGATTCGAGCAACTGCCAGGCGGACTCGCTGCCGGTCTTCCGGTTGCCCAGCGAGCGGCGGGCCGCCATCTCCGCGTTCACCAAGTCGGTTTCGTCTCCGGTCTCGCGATAGCGCTGCAGATAGAGGGCGCCCAGCCGGACCAGGTCGAAAGCACCGCTCGGGTCCCGCGTGATCCTCTTCTGGTAGAACGCAATGTCCTGTTCTCGGATCAGGCGCTCCGACGCGAGTCCGCGAAGCTGCTCGCGGACCCGCCCGGAAGCGTTCGTTTTCTCGGCGCGGGCATGCCGCATGGCCTGGGCGCCGGTACCCAGCAGGGCAAATACG
>JAYUAL010000300.1:0-1654 GCA_043741355.1 Gemmatimonadales bacterium
CTCCGCCCCGCCCTCACCGGCAACCGACGGCTTCCGGGCCGTGCGGCGGTCCGCTTCGGACAGTGCGGCGACCACCGCGATTCGGAGATCCCGGTCTTCGTCGGCGGCCGGCACCATCAAATCCTGGCGCCGCTCCAGGAACTGAATGTCGAAATGGCCGCGCTGGAACTCCGGGTCGGCCAGAAGCCGCCGGTGCAGCGCCTGGTTGGTGGCCACCCCCACGATGACCAGCTCTGAGAGGGCGCGCTCCATCCGTTTCATCGCGACGGCGCGATCGATGCCGTGCACGATCAATTTGGCGAGCAGCGAGTCGTAGTAGAGGGTGACTTCATCGCCGCTCTCGACTCCCGCGTCCCAGCGTACTCCGGGCCCGCCGGGGATTCGCAGGTAGGTGATGCGCCCGGTCGACGGCAGGAACGAATTGCCGGGATCCTCGCTGGTGATCCGGCATTCGATCGCGTGGCCTCGCGGCGCGAGCGGCCACTCCGAGACCGACATCGGTTGTCTCCGCGCGATGCGAAGCTGTTCCCGGACCAGATCGATGCCGTATACCAGCTCGGTCACCGGGTGTTCGACCTGGATGCGGGTGTTCATCTCGAGGAAATAGAAAGAGCCGTCGGCGGCCAGCAGGAATTCGCAGGTCCCCGCCCCGCGATAGCCTACCGCCGTGGCCGCTGCGACGGCCGCCTGCCCCATGGTGCGGCGGAGCTGGGGAGTTACCACGGTCGATGGCGACTCCTCCACCAGCTTCTGATGGCGACGCTGGATCGAGCACTCCCGCTCGCCCAGGTGGATAGTCTTCTCGTGATCGGCAAGGATCTGTATTTCCACGTGGCGGGGCCGCTCGATGAACTTCTCGAGATAGACACTGGCGTCGCCGAAGGCCTTGAGCGCTTCGGCGGCAGCAGAGCGGAGCGCCGCCGGCAGCTCTTCCGGCTGGGACACCACCCGCATGCCCCTCCCACCACCGCCTGCCGCCGCCTTCACGATGACGGGATACCCGATCGTCCGTGCCAGCAGCAGGGCGTCGGCGTCCGACTCCAGCGAGGCCATCCCACCCGGCACCACCGACACCCCGGCGGCATGCATCCGGCGGCGGGCCTCGGTCTTGTCGCCCATGGCACGGATCGCGGCGGAAGGCGGACCGATGAACACCAGCCCGGCATCTTCCACCGCCTCGGCGAAGGCGGCGCGCTCGGAGAGAAACCCGTATCCGGGGTGAATGGCCTGCGCCCCGCTCTCGCGCGCCGCTTCGATGATTCGGTCGATGCGAAGGTAGCTCTGCGCGGGCGGGGCCGGCCCGATGGCGACGACCGCGTCGGCCGCGCGCACGTAGGGACTCACCCGGTCGGCGTCGGAGCAGACCGCCACCGCGCTGAGCCCTTCGTCGTGGCAGGCCCGGATGATGCGGAGCGCGATCTCCCCTCGATTGGCGATGAGAACGCGTTGGACGTTCACAACGAGTGACCTCCCCCGCCTTCGGCTCGGCGCGCGATCAAGACCCGACGAAGATCCATGTATGGGCTACCGCCTGCGGCCATCGGCTGTTGGCTGCGCGCGAATCGCCACGACGCACCCCGAGGACAGAAAGAAGTGGATAGAAGGTAATTGCGAAGGGGAGTCTAGCCGAGGAGTCGTCCCAAGAGCCGGATGC
>JAYUAL010000301.1:0-1651 GCA_043741355.1 Gemmatimonadales bacterium
ACGGGGCGGGCTGGGTGTCCTTTCCCTCCGGCCATGCGATGACCTCGACGGTCATCTTCGGACTGGCGATGGTGGTCGCCACCGAACGCTCCCGGGGAAGCAGAAGTTCCCGCGCCATCATCGCAGCCGGCTGCCTCGTGATAGCCGGTGTGGCGCTCTCCCGGGTGTATCTCGGCGTGCACTATCCCAGCGATGTGCTGGCAGGAGTCCTGGGCGGGTGGGCCTGGATCGGCGCGGCGCTGGCATGGCTTCGGCCCCGGATGGTGCGGGGCGGTTAGGCCCGGGATCACGGCAGGAATCGCTCGCGCTCGTCCGGTCCGGGAATCCGGCAGGCCGGGAGGCGGCCGAACCACCGGTAGCGATAGCGAGCGATCAGATCGTAGACCCAGTCCCGGAGCAAGCGGGGAACGATCCGGAGCACCCGCACCATCCCCCATCCGCGCCCCAGCCCCGCGAGAATGGCAATGGCGGCGTCGGACTTCACCCGGAGTCCATCGGCCTGCCCGGCCGGGCGGAGCGCCGGATCTTCCTCCAGTACCACGGTGCGCAGCCCCTCGAGCAACAGCCCGTCTCCGAGCCGTATCCGCGCGGTCTCTCCTTGCAGCGGCGCGAAGCGGTACCGCCCCAGCCGGTCGCGTGCCACGATAAATCGCACGAAGCCGTCGCACAGTCCGCAGAGGCCGTCATAGTAGACGATCGGCCGGCTCACCTGCGGTCGGGCGGCACCGCGTCCAGCTTCCCCTTCAGGTACTTCTGGAACCAGTAGACCTGCCAGTCGAGGCTCTCCACCAGGTGCTTCGGCTCGCCGGTGCGGGTCAGGTTGTGATTCTCGCGGGGAAAAATCACGAACTCCGCCGTCTTCCCGAAATGCCGCAGCGCGCGGAACCACTGCTCGCCCTGCTCCAGCGGCACCCGGTAGTCGTTGTCGGAGTGGAGAACCAGGATCGGGGTGGTGACGTTCTGCACGTACTTGAGCGGCGAGCGGTCCCAGAACAGATCGTGCTTCTGGAAGATGTCCCCGCCGAAGTCGTCCTTGTGCCCGTAGGCGCCGTCCCGGGTGCCGTCGTCGCTGATGAAGTTGGACACGCTGCGCAGCGTCACCGCCGCCTTGAACCGCCCGGTGTGGCCCACGATCCAGTTGGTCATGTAGCCGCCGTAGCTGCCGCCGGTCACCCCCATGCGGGTGGTATCGATCCAGGGATTGGCGGCGAGTACCGCGTTCACCCCGTTCATCACGTCGATGTAGTCCTTGCCGCCCCACTCGCCCTCGATGCCGCGGGCAAACTTGTGCCCGTAGCCGGTCGAGCCCCGCGGGTTGGTGAAGAACACCGCCCAGCCCTGGCCGGAGTAGACCTGGAACTCGTGGTACCAGTCCACCCCGTACTGGCCGGCCGGGCCCCCATGCACGCTCAGGATCATGGGATACTTTTTGCCCGGCTCCCAGCCGACCGGCTTCACCAGGAATCCGTCCATGTCCCACCCGTCGGCGCCCTGGTAGGTCATGCGTTCCACCGGCATCAGCTTGAGCGTGGCGAACAGCGAGTCGTTGGCGGTGCTGATCCGGCGCTCGCCGCTGCCGTCCGCTTTCGCGACGTAGACCTCGTCGAGGTGGGTGAAGTCGTTGGACAGATAGGCGACCGTGCCGGTGCCG
>JAYUAL010000302.1:0-4145 GCA_043741355.1 Gemmatimonadales bacterium
GTCGTGAGGAAATGGAACAGCGGACTCTCTTGAAGGCGCTGGATGTGCCGCTGCCCCCTGTCACGGCGGCGATGATTCGGGGCCGGGCCATCGCCTCGCGGCGGAACTTCAGAATGGCCGCCTCCATCGGCGCGCTGATGACGCTGGCGTCCGCGGCGGCGGCTCTCCCCGGCTCGCCGGTGCGGAGCTGGATACGGAACCTGTTGTCCCAGGGGGTGGTAGCGCCCGCGCTGCCCGCGGCTTCACCCTCACCGGCACGAGCCGCCACCGACGGCATTGAATGGCCCGCGATTGGAGCGTGGGTGATCGAGCTCCGCCATCCCCAAGCCACGGGTCAGATCCGGATTGTGCGTACCGACTCATCGATCGCCATGGCGAGGGCAATTGGCGGCGACGTGGGTTTCCAGGTCGGATCCGGCCGGGTGGTCTTGGACAACCGGCGCCCCGCCGATCGCTACGAGATCTCCCTCCCCCGGGACCTGATTCGGGCCTCGGTGCTGGTCGGCGGGCGGCTCCTCGTGCGGCTCAGGGCGCCCGATTCGGCTTCCCGCGCAGACACTCTGACGTTCGATCTCTCGCTTCACCCTGGAAGGGCACCATGAAGAACGTTGCTGCACTTGCGCCCCGGTTTGTCCCGCTCGCACTCGGTCTGCTGGCCGGTTGCAATTCGGCCACCGCACCCCGGATGGGGCAATCGGTGGCGTTCCGCCTCGCCACTGCCACTCCCCTGACAGCGGCGGCCGGTCCGCTCACGATCACGTCCTTCCGGCTCGTGGTCGGCGGGGCGGCGCTCGGTAACGGGGACCAGTTCGGGTGCGTGGATTGCCAGAACGCAGGCCCGGAGGCACGCGCCGTTCCGGAGGCCGCCAGTATCCCACTGGATGGAAGTCCGGTCCAGCTTCGGTCCGAGGAGGTACAGCCGGGCACCTATACGACGATGGAAATCGAGGTCGTGATTCCGACGTCGGCAGTGCTCGCGGCGGCGCCGGGCTGGCCCGCTCCGAACACCATGGTCATCGCCGGAACCTACAACGGCCGGCCATTCGAGCTCGGCTTGCCGATCGAGGGAACCGTTCGCGAGCGCCTGGCCACCCCGCTGGTGGTCGGCACCGGAGGGGCGCCGGCCTCGGTGGCGGTGACGATTTCGCTGCCGGTGGCGACCTGGTTTGCGAGTGCGGGCGGAACGCTGGATCCAACTGATGCCGCCCATCGCGCCATGATCGAAGCCAATGCGCGCAAGAGCTTCTCTCCGCTCGAAAAGAGTGGCGGCGATACGTCCCGGTGACCCTCCTCCATCTGTCTCGCGGGTGCCTGCTGTTCCTCGCCGGTGCGATCGTGACGATCACGCTGCAGCCGGTCGCCGCGGGCGCTCAATCCGCGGCGGACTCCGCGGATACGCGGGGCCTTCCCCTGATCGAGGTGCCCGCGACGCCTTCCGGCGGCGGCACGATCGCGCTATTCCTCTCGGGCGACGGAGGATGGGCCGGAATCGACAAGCAGATGGCTCGAACCTTCGCCGATGGCGGCGTCGCAGTCGTCGGGGTGAACCTGAAGTCCTACCTGGGCACCCGGCGTACTCCCGAGGCCGTCGCGGCGGATATGAGCCGCGTGCTCCGACGCTACCTGACCCTTTGGGGTGGCAAGCGGCTCATCGTCGTCGGATACTCTCGTGGCGCCGACATCGCGCCCTTTATCGTGAACCGGTTACCGGAAGACCTGAAATCGCGCGTGGACCTGGTCGCGATGCTGGGTCTGGGTGAGCATGCCGGGTTCTATGTCAATCTGTTCAGCCTGCTCCATACGGCGACCAAGTCCTCCGACCCCCCGGTTCGGCCCGAGCTCGAGCTCCTGCGTCAGGCCGGCATCCGAATGCTGTGCATCTACGGCACCCAGGAGAAGGAATCGCTCTGCCGGGATGCGCAGGAGGGCCTGATGACGAGGGTGGCGAAGAATGGCGCCCATCATTTTGACGGCGACCATCCCGCGCTGGCCATCCAGATCCTGGCCCAACTCTTCGCGCCGGAATGATTTCATGCCCGGTGAGCCTGGAGCCGTCATGGCACATCCCGATGTGATCGACGGAGCGCCGGAAGGAAGCCCGGAGCCGGACCAGTTCGGTCTCCTCCACTGGGGCATCCAGGTGGCAGTCCCGCTGCTACTGGCGGGCGTGCTGGTAGCCTCAGGCTGGGCGCTCTCGATGGTGCTCCGGACGATCGAGGCCGACGAGGTGATGACCGCGCTGGGGCACCTGTCCTCGGGGCGCTTCGCACTCGCGCTGCTCGTGTCTTTGGCCGGTTATGCCGTTCTCGCCGGTTACGATGGCATTGCGCTGGCCGCGATCGGGAAGCGCATCGCCTTCCGCCGGGTGCTGCTCAGCTCCTTCATCGCCTATGCCATGAGCCAGACGCTGGGGTTTCCCCTGCTGACCGGAGGGGCGGTTCGATACCGGTTTCTGACCGTCTGGGGGCTCACCCGTTCGGAGAGCGCATCGGTGATCGGGTATGCGGTCGGTGCATTCACGGTCGGACTGATCGGGATCAGCGGCCTGGCCCTGATACTGCAGCCGGCGGGCTCCGCCGCGCCGATCGGGCTTCCGATCCTCTCGTTCCGGTTGCTCGGCGGTCTCTGCCTCGCGGTCGTCACGGCATACCTGGGGTGGGCGGCCCTGCGACGGACACCGCTTCGCTGGAGGGGATGGGAGTTTCCGGTGCCCTCGCTCCGACTCGCCCTGGCCCAGCTGGTTGTGGCAGGCGCGGACTGGTGTCTGGCGGCGCTCGCCCTCTTCGTGCTCTTGCCCGCCGCTCCGGGACTCACATTTCTCGTCCTCATGGGGGCCTTCCTCATCGCGCAGTTCGCGGGAATGGTGAGCCATGTGCCGGGAGGGCTCGGCGTCTTCGAGGGCCTGATGGTCCTCTTTCTCCAACCGTATCTCGATGCGCCCGCAGTGCTCGGAGCCCTGCTGGCATTCCGGGTGACGTACTACCTCATTCCGTTTTCGCTCGGAGCATTGCTGCTGCTCGGCTCGGAAGGAGTTCGCCACCGGGTTCGTCTCACTGCACTGGTCCGGCGAACATCCTGGATCGTCCGGCAACTGACCGGTCGCTGGATTCCGGCACTCATGCCGTACCTGCTGGGAGGTACCGCGTTCGTGACCGGCGTCATCCTGCTCGTCTCCAGCACGAATCCCGCCGCGCCTGACCGGATCCCCTGGCTGCACGATGTGTTGCCGGCGGGGGTAACGGCTGTTTCCGAGTTCCTGGTCAATCTGGCCGGAGGCGGCCTCGTGGTTCTCGGCTGGGCTCTCAGCCGGCGGCTCGACGCGGCGTATCGTCTGACCCAGGTGGTATTGGGCACCGGGCTACTGGCTTCTCTGAGCCGAGGCTTCGAGTGGGGAGAGATCCTGACGCTCAGCACGGCTTTCCTGCTGTTACTCCCGGCCCGCCGTGTGTTCGACCGCCGCGCGGCGATTGCGGCCGAGCCGTTCACGCCGGGCTGGGCAGCCGCCATTTGCGGGGTCATGGCGGTGACGATATGGCTGGGTGCCAGTGAAGGTTCCCGGTCGCTCCGGGGGGTCGCGGGATTGGGCGTCGCGCTGGCCGTGTTTGGCTTTGCCCGCATGCTCAGGCTCGCGCCGGCTGCCACCGACCGTCCCAGCCACGACGACCTGACTCGCGCCGCGACCATTTCCCGGGAGGGGCGGCGGGGGGCGGCGAATCTCGCGCTGCTGGGCGACAAGTCGCTCCGGTTCAGCGTGAGCGGCCGGGGATATCTGATGTTTGCGGTCAGGGGACGGAGCTGGGTGGCGATGGGCGACCCGGTGGGTCCTCCCGACGAGCAGCGCGAGCTGGCCTGGCGTTTCCGGGCCGAGGCCGACCGGCACGGCGGACGCATCGTGTTCTACGAAGTGGGGGGCGAAAACCTGTCTCTCTACATCGATCTGGGCCTGACGCTGCACAAACTGGGGGAGGAGGCCATCGTCCCGCTGGAGGCATTCTCCCTCGAGGGGAGCAACCGGCGCGGGCTCCGCCGTATCCAGCGAGACGTGCTGAAGGCCGGGGCGTCGTTCGCGATCGTGCCGGCCGAGGAGGTGGGGGCCATGCTTCCCGAGATGCGCCGGATTTCGGACCAATGGCTCGCGGAGAAGG
>JAYUAL010000303.1:0-1640 GCA_043741355.1 Gemmatimonadales bacterium
AAAATCTCTGGTCTTCGACGGCGAGCACCGCCTGGACCAGGTGAGCGGGCAACTCCGCCAGGGCAACCCGCACCCGCCGCTCCATCGCGGCACCACCCAGGGTGCCGAGAGCGACGGGAAGTCGCCCGTTGCGATCTCCTCCCCACGGAATTGGTCGGGTGTATAGGGCGGTAGGAATCCGGTCCGCCGGGGAAACGAGTTTGGCGCGGACAACCGCTTCGGTACCGATCGCGAGAATGCCGAGCCCGGTGGCTGCGAAGGCGACCCGACCGACCAGCCGGAGGGACACCCGCGCGCGAAGAGCGCGAAGTGCTTCACGGCATCGCAGTACGATCGCCTGCCGGTCCATCGTGAGACTCTCCCAGGATGTCTACTCAGATGTGACGCTTGGAGAGCCCAAATGGTTTCAGGGTGAAACTGCGTCCCTCTCTGCCTCAGCCGACACCTACCCCGGCCATCGCCGGTTCGCCCCGGCCGGGTCCAGCCGATCGAGATGGTGCCCCCGTGGCCGCACCGCGAGGGATCAGGATACGTAGCGAGCCAGTGCCATCGCCGCGGTGGCAAGCACCAGAAGCACGGCCACAGCCCGCAGTGCGGTGCCGAGCCGCTGTTGGAGCCGCTGCATTTCGGCCGCCTGGTCGAAAGTCGGCGGTGCGCCCTGCGCTTGGACCTTTGCCCCCAGGACGCCGAGCCGCTTGGCGGCGGGCGCGTTGACCGTGAGTCCAACCACGATCGCGACGACCGCCAACAGACCCCCGGCGCCAAACAGCATGCCGGTGTGGGTTCTCATCCATGCACCCTGAAACCCCATCGAGTCGTGCCAATACAGGCCCAGTCCGGAGAGGACGGTCACTCCGCCCGCTGTCAGGAGAACCCGGGGCAGTTGCCGAACCTGCGTCAGATGACTCATCAGCGCACCGCCGGCAGGACCGAGGGCTCTCGCTGCGGGAAATACGAAGTGTGCGAAGAGGAGTATTCCTCCCACCCAGAAGACCCCGGAAAGGATATGAATCAACCGGAAGAGCCAGACGACGCTAAGTGAGAACATCGAAGCACCTCCTGTTGATAGAGTCCCAGCATCCGGACCGCCGGCTCGTCAGGCCGCGAATGAGGCGCGGTCGAACGACAGTTCGAGCGTCTCGCCCGACGGCAGCAGGTACCAGCGATCGACCAGCTCCCTGACTCTCGTCCGGACCCGGGTCAGTTCATCCGCAGTGATTCGGAGCGCGCCTGGAATGTGGTGCTGGGCGAAGTAGCTGGCCGCTTTCTCGTTGAAGTCGGCGGCGCTCCACGCAACGCCACCCGCGCGCTCGGTATCCAGGAAGCCCACAGTCAACTCCGAGGGATCCATATCGGCGGGCAAGCGACCCTTGGGCCAGGGTGCGCCGAAGTCGGTGAGGTCCCAGCCGTCGGTCACGAGTCCGTAGAATCCCCTCCGATGGCCGAGAACGGTTTCCACCGCGTAGTGGGTGAGGTCATGAATCGGAAAGAAACGGCCTTGCCGGCCTTCCTGACGCTGCCAGGTCACCGAGCCGTCGCACCTGAGGCAGCTGAGTGCGGCCCCGCCGTCGGTCTTTTTCTTGATCCGGATCAAGAGCTCAGGCATCTGGCGTTCCCTTGAGTACCCGGACTATTCCGAG
>JAYUAL010000304.1:0-4122 GCA_043741355.1 Gemmatimonadales bacterium
AGACGGCGCTTGCCCATTTTCCTGGCGAGCAGCCCCTGACCCAGCGCCTGATTGGTCTTGTGGGCCCCGCCGTGCAGGAGGTCTTCGCGCTTGAGATAGAGCTGTGCCGGGCCGTCCGCGGGCAGATTCCGGCAGCGGTAGAGCGGGGTAGGCCGGCCGGCATAGTGCACCAGCAGGTCATTGAGCTCGCGCTGGAATGCGGGATCGTCCCTGGAATCGAGGAACGCCGCCTCGAGCTGCTCCAGGGCCGGCATCAGGATCTCCGGGACGTAGCTCCCGCCGAAGCGGCCGAACCGGCCGGGCAGTCTCATCGGGTATGGTCTCCTCGGCCCGGCATCCGGCGGCGGGCGGAAAAAAAGTCGCGCAGCTTCGCGGGATCCTTGCGCCCGGGGGCGGACTCCACCCCCGAGCTCAGGTCGAGCGCCCACGGCTCGAGGCGCGCGGCGCGTTCCACGTTGTCGGCGTGCAGGCCTCCGGCCAGGATGACGGTGCGGCGCTCCGGATAATCCGTCAGAAGCGACCAGTCGAACCGGGTGCCGGAGCCGCCCTGCTTTCCGGCGGCCCAGGCGTCCAGAAGTACCCGGTCCGCCCCGGTTTCTTCGCGCAAGGGAATCCGCTCCTCGACCCTGATCGCCTTCCATACCTCACAGCCCTCGGGAACCAGGCTACCAACCCGTTTCACTTCGGTCTCGTCCTCGCTCCCGTGAAGCTGCACCGCGGCGAGTTCGAGGCTCCGGGCCAGGTTGGCAATCTTTTCCGGCGGCTGGCTCGCGAAGACGCCCACCCATTCCAGCCGCGCGCCACCGCGGACCCGCTGGGCCTCTCCGGCGGCTATCAGGCGGGGCGAGCCCGGGGCGAACACCAGCCCGCCGTGAGTGGCGCCGGCGTTCGCGGCTGCGGCCGCGTCTTCGGGACGGGTCAGCCCGCAGATCTTGGTGCGGCCGTAGACCAGGCTTCGCGCGGCGCGATCCAGGTCGAGCTCGCGCATCAAGGCGCTGCCCACCAGGAACGCATCGGCGTGGGGCCGGAGTGCCGCAACGTCCTCGCGATTGGCGACGCCCGACTCCGCCACCACCAGCCGGTCGGGCGGGATCAAAGGGGCCAGGCGCGGGGTGGTGGCCATGTTTACCGCGAGAGTGTGAAGATTCCGGTTGTTGATTCCGACGATCCGGGCTCCCAACGCCACGGCGCGCCGCGCCTCGGCTTCATCGTGCACTTCGGTGAGAACGGCCATCCCCAGTCGCGCGGCCAGGCTGGAGCAGGCCTGCCAGGTGGCGTCATCCACAGCGGCCAGGATCAGCAGGATCGCGTCGGCGCCGTGGACCCGCGCCTCCGCCACCTGGAACGGCTCCAGGATGAAGTCCTTGCAGAGCAGGGGTTGCGCGAGGCGCTTGCGTATCTCGGCGAGGCGCGCCAGCGAGCCGCCGAAGAATCGCTCATCGGTGAGCACCGAGACCGCGTCGGCGTGGCGGCCGTAACTCGAAAGCACCGGCGCCAGGTCCGTCCCGGCCCGGATCACGCCCCCCGATGGAGAGGCGAACTTGATCTCCAGAATGAACCCGGGGCGCCGGCTTCGCAGAGCGGCCTCGAAATCCCGGCTGCTGGGCGACGCGCGGGACAGCAATGCATCCAGCGAGGTCCCCTGTTTCCGGGCGGCCACCTCGACGCGCTTGTGCGCCAGGATCGCATCAAGCGCCATGGGAGAGCTCCACCAGGCGGGCGAGCCGTCGCGCCCCGCCGCCGCCCGCCAGTGCCTCCCGCGCCAGGCCCACGGCTTCGCGGAGGGTGGGGCGGAGTCCGATGACCCAGGCCAGGGTGCCGGCGTTCAGTGCCACGGCGTCGGCGTGGGTCCCCAGTCCTCTGCCTTCGAGGACCGTCGAGAGCCATTCGGCGTTTTCCTCGGGCCCGGCGCCGGTGAGCGCCTCCAATGGAGCTTGCCGCAGCCCGGCCTCCGCTGCGGTAATGGTGATGTGACGCAGCTCGCCGTCCCGCAGCAGGACGCCGGTGGTCGGACCATGGAGCGCCACCTCGTCGAGCCCGCTGCCGTGCACCACCAGCGCTACCCGGCGCCCCAGCAGCTGCAGGGTGCGCGCGGCCGGCTCACACAGCGCGGGGTCGTAGATACCCATCATCTGCCAGGGCGGGCGGGCCGCGTTGGCGATGGGGCCAACCAGGTTGAATACGGTGGGTACCTTGAGGGCGCGGCGCACCGGCGCGGCGTGGCGAACGCCGGGATGGTATTGCGGAGCGAAGACGAAGCAGATCCCGGCCTCATCGAGGCATTTGCGCCCGATGTCCGGAGCGGGGTCGAGCTTCACCCCCAGGCGCTCGAGCACATCGGCCGATCCACAGCGGGAAGAGACCGACCGGTTGCCGGTCTTCGCGATGGGAATTCCGAGCTCGGCCGCGACGAAGGCCGCGGCGGTCGAGATGTTCACGGTGCCGGCGCCGTCTCCGCCGGTTCCGCAGCAGTCGGCGTAGGGATAGTCCGGCCGCGGAAATGGCACGGCAGAGGCGAGCAGCGCCTCGACCGCCCCGGCCATGACGTCCGGGGTTTCCCCCCGGGTTTTGATGGCGGAAAGCACCGCGGCCATCTCGAGCTCGGAGTATTCCCCGGCGACGAAGCGGGAAAAAGTACTCGCACTCTCCTCGCGGGTCAGCGAGCGCCGGCTCAGCGCCTCGAGGACGTCACTCGCGCGCATTGCCGGCCCACCGGATCACGTTCTCGATGATCCGGCCTCCTTCGGGGGTCAGGATCGACTCGGGATGGAACTGCACTCCAAACTGCGGGGCGCTCCGGTGCGCCACCGCCATCACCAGCCGGTCGGTGCGGGCGATCGGCCTCAGGCTGTCCGGCATGACCGACGCCGCGAGGGAGTGGTAGCGGCCCACCGGGAAAGGTGAGGGGACGCCTTCGAAGAACGGACCGCCCTGGTGACGGACCAGTGAGGTTTTTCCGTGCACCACTTCGCCCGCCGGGCCGACGACGCCGCCGAAAGCCTCGACCATGGCCTGGTGGCCGAGGCAGACGCCGAGCAGTGGCAATCGTTCCGCGGCCGCGAGCCGCACCAGCTCGATGCAGCACCCGGCGTCGGCGGGTGCCCCCGGTCCGGGTGAGAGCACCAGCAGGCTGGGACTCCCGGTGCGCGCCCGAGCCACGGCATGTTCCGCCGGCACGGTGTTGCGCCAGACCTCGACCTCGGCGCCCCGGCGAGCGAACTCATCCACCAGGTTCCAGGTGAACGAGTCGAAGTTGTCGATGAAGACGATGCGGAGCGCGTCAGGCATCGCTCGCTCCCGGTCCCGCAATCGCGCGGAGCACCGCTTCCGCCTTGCGGCGGGTTTCCATCGCTTCGGATGCCGGATCGGAGTCGAACACGATGCCGGCTCCCGCCCGCACCCGCGCGATGCCGTCGCGCACCACCGCCGCGCGAATCACGATCGCGGTATCCAGCTCGCCGCCCTGGGTCAGGTAGCCTACCGCGCCGCCGTAGGCGCCCCGCCGCGAGGACTCGACTTCCCGGAGGATTTCCGCCGCGCGAATTTTGGGCGCGCCCACCAGCGTGCCCATGTTCATCGCGGCCGCGTAGGCGTGCAGCGCGTCGAGGCCGTCCGCGAGCTCGCCCTGGACCTCGGACACCAGGTGCATCACGTGAGCATAGCGGTCCACGGTGAGCAGACGCGTCACCTGGCGGGTGCCGGGCCGGCTCACCCGGGCCACATCGTTCCGGGCCAGGTCGACCAGCATCATGTGCTCCGCGGTTTCCTTTTCGTCGAGCCGGAGCGCCGCTTCGCGCCGGGTGTCGAGCTCGGGGTCGATGGCGCCGGTGCTGGTGCGGCCGCGCGCGGCGGTGCCGGCGATCGGACGGATCGTCACCCGCCGCGGAGTCCCGGCCACCTTCACTGCCGTCTCCGGCGATGCGCCGAACACGATGGAGGTCTCACCCGCAACATAGAACAGATAGGGACTCGGGTTCGCGGCCCGGAGCCTGCCATACGCCGCCAGCGGGTCGGCACAGGCCAGCGAGAAGGTGCGGGATGCGACGATCTGGAAGACGTCCCCCGCCACGATATGGGTTTTCAGGCGGACGACGAGATCGGCGAATTCCGTGTCCGAGAGAT
>JAYUAL010000305.1:0-4117 GCA_043741355.1 Gemmatimonadales bacterium
TTCCGCCGTCGGTACGCTTCGTCCCACTTGGCCGACTGGGTGGCGAATCGCTCTTCGGGGGAGTTCTTCTCCTTGTCGAAGACCAGCTCCGTAAGCGGCAGCAGCTCCAGACGGGCGTCGTTGCCGAGCAGGCTCACGTAGAGCTCCCGCCCCACGATGAATTCCTCCGCGATGGCCGGCTGCTCGAACCGTCCGTGCACAAACGCCACCCGCTCGGCCAGCGCCGCCATGTCCTCCACCACGGACGCCTGGGCGATGCCCTCGGAGGCGTCGGCGGAGAGCGGCTTGACGATCAGCGGGAATCGAAGGCTGGGCTCACCGGTGACTTCCTGGTTGGTGCGATAGGTGACAAACCCCGGCACCTGGATACCGTGGTAGGCCAGAATCTGCTTGCTGATCGCCTTGTCGCGGCTGACCTGCAGGGCGAGCGGAGGGGATCCTGAATAGAGGTAACCGCCGGCCTCGAGCAGCGCGGGGAAGAGATGGTCCAGCCGGCTCTCGCCGCGGAACGACTCGGCGCAGTTCATCACCAGCTCGGGCTTCCACTCGGCGCACCGGTCCAGGACCTCGCGGGGATCGTCGTGGACCCCGACCAGGAGCACCTCGTGCCCCTTCTCCTCGAGCGCCCTCCCGACCTGATACTCCATGTCGGGCTCGTGCTCGCTCTCGGCGCCGAGGTCCTTTTCCATCTGCCGGTGATGATCGTCCGGGGTGTAGCGGGCGTACGGTGTATCGAAGACGACCCCAATCCTCACGGGGGCCACCCCACCGGCCGCTCGGCGCAGAGCAGCGTGAGCTGTGGTCCGGCCGCCTTGGGGGTCAGCATGATGCCGGTGCGGTTCTTCAGGGCGTTGGTCGAAGTGCCGGCGTCCACCCCGTGCCACAGCATGATGCGGTTGACCGGGAGCGGCTCCTGCCACTCGGCGCGGGCGTTGCCAGGAACCAGGGCGTCCTCGTCGTCCGCGGCGCCGAGGACCACCGGGTCGGTCCCTTCGAGCAGGGTCGGCATCCGGCGAAGGCTTTCGAGCAGCGTCACCGTGAGCGGAAGGCTCTCGCCCGCGGCGGTGATCACGCCAAAGCCATGCTCTCCGGCCCTCCGCCGCGGGTGGATGAGGCAGGCGAAGCGGCAGGGAAACGGCGTGCGGGTTTGCGCCAGGACGGTTTGAAGATGGTCGCGGACCACGACCACGATCCCGTCCTGGCCTCCGCGGCGGCGATTCTCGCTCGAGTGCGGGTCTGCCATGGCGCCGGCTGTGAGAGGAACCCTCCAGAGAACATAGACGATCTATCTCTGCTTTGCCGCTTCCGTCAGCAGCGCCCCGACGCCGTCGAGGTCGAGATCCTCGAGTCGTTTGAACCGGATGCAGCTCTTGCCGCAGTCTACCGTGCCCAGCCGGGCCCGGTGCTTGGCCACCAAGGGCGTATCGCAGACGTACAGCGCCAGATGGTTCCTCTGCCTGGCCAGGGCAAAGAGCATCCGGTGACCGGCGGACCAGGTGGCCATCCCATGGCCCATGGATTCCCTGGCTCGGGGCGCGGCCTTGCGGATCAGCCGGCGGAGCGCGCCCAGGGCCTCCCGGGTTTCTTCGGGTTGTTTCTTGAGATACGCCGCGACCGTCGTGGCCTTGGATGGCATCGGACCCTCAGGTGGTGTTGGGTCGCGCCGGGGGCACCTGCGCCCGGCCGATAGTGTCGTTGTCGGAGCCGAACCAGATCATCCGGGTCTTGGGATCGAAGACCATGTAACGCACGGTCCCGCCCCCGCTCGGGATGTCCGTCACGCTGATGAAATGCTCGGTCCGGGAGTCGAACCCGACCAGTCGGTTCGGCTGGGTGCCGGTTTCGACGAACCAGAGCCGGTTGGCATCGTCCGCCGTCATGGCGTAAGGAAGCGAGCCGGCTCCCCCAGGATTCCGCCATTCCCGGACCGCGCCGGTGGCCGGGTCGAGCCTCCCCAGGAAGCCGCGGGTGTAGTCCACGTACCAGACCCCCCCGTCGCCGGTGAGGGCGATGCGGCGGGGCCGGCTCTTCATATCGGGCAGCGGGTATTCCTTGAGCGCCAGCGTCTTGGGATCCAGGGTGCCGATCTTGTTGGTCCCGAAGAGGTCGAACCAGGGCCGTCCGGCCGCGTCCAGCACGATACCATACGGCCGGGAGCCCGGCGTGACCATCTTGACCAGGTCGATCTTGCCGGTGGCGGTCGTCAGGTGGCCCACGAAATTGCTCTGCTGCATCGTGAACCAGATGTTGCCTTCGCGGTCGAGCACCAGCGTATGGGGATCCCGGGCGGTCGAATCGGGCATCGGGAAGCGGGTGATTGCGCCGGTGGCGGGATCGAGCCGCCCGATCATCCCGTTGGCGTTGCCCGCGAACCAGGGCCATCCCTTGGCGTCCACGATCACGTTGTGGGGATGAGTGCCCGAATCGATCGCGAATCGTTTGAAGGTTCCCGAAGCCGGATCGAGCCGGGCCACGTAGTTGCCGACCTGGCCCACGAACCAGATCTTTCCGTCGGGGGCCACCGCCGGGTCGCGGGGACGGGTCTTGGTCCAGGGAACGTTCCATTCCTTGATCGGAACCGGCGGCAAATCCCGCTGGGCCGACAGGGTTCCAATTGCAGGCAGCCCCGAGGTTAGAGCAAGGACAAGTGTCATCTGGCGCATGGGATTCTCGGCATGAGAGCGGCTACTGTAGATTAGCGCGGATCCGACGGGGCGGGAAGGCGGCATGGCAAAGTGATATCCTCGTGGTTCAGCGCGCTGGCGGCGGCGATCCTGCTCGGCGCCGTCAGCCGGGCCGAGGCTCAAGGGCGCTCCTCGATGGCCCGGCTGGAGTCGGCCTATCTCGAGCTCCGCGATCTTCGCGATCAGCTCGGCGTCACCCGGAGCCGGGGCGCCACGGTTTCCCCGCGAGGCGTCCCGCTCGACTCGTTGGTTGCCAAGGCAGAGAGCGCTCGCACCAGGGTCCTGACGCTTCTCGATGACGCTCCGGGAATGGGCCGCCGCTCCGCCGGCGACTCGGCGGCGCTGGGCTACATGCGCCGCCAGGTCATCCGCCTGGGTCCAGCCACGGAGGCCAACGAGGAGGCTGCCGCCCGACCGGTCGAGTGTCAGGAGACGTTTCCCGCCGCGCTGCGATCCGTCTCCCTCGATTCCCTGACCGGCCGCACCTTTGCATGCTATGGGGCGGCTGCCCGCCGCATCATCGTGGAGGGCGATACTCTGGATCGTCTTTCGATCCTTGGTCTTCTGGGCCGCACCGATCACCCCGAACGGCGGCGCCGGCTCTTCCGGGCGCTCGAGCCGGTGTGGCAAAGCGTCAACGGCGATGATGGGGAGGGAAGTCCCTTCCGAGCCATGGTACGGGGGCGGCTGGATCGCTGGGCCGGGGGTTCCACGCCGATGGCCTCGCGAGCTCGCGACCTGGGTGTCCGGCCCGATACGCTGGAACAATGGCTAGTGTCCGTGCTCGATGCGTGGCGCGCAGGGATGCCCGACACGGTGCTCGAGCCGTGGGACTTTTACTACCTGACCGGCGCGGCGAGCCGGATGCTCTCCGCAAGAGTGCCGCTCGACTCGCTGGAGCCCCTCACGAATCGATACTACCGCACGCTTGGCGCGGACCCGGCGAAGCTCCGGGTGCACTACGATCTGGTTCCCCGGCCAGGGAAGTATCCGGTCTCGTTCACCGACTTCGGTGGCCGGAAGCCGATCGAGCCCTGGATCTTTACCTCCTATCGGATCGGCGGCATCGACAATCTGGGGGAGCTGCTGCACGAAGTCGGCCATGCAGTGCACATCGCGGCCATTCGGACCCGGCCCGCGTATACCGACTGGCCCGACAGCGACACCTTTACCGAGGCCATCGCCGACCTCGCCGCACTCGACATGTACGAGCCGGCCTGGCAACGAAAGTTCCTCGGTGCCTCCGCGACACTCGACGCCTCACTCCGGGCCAAATACTCCGGGATTGTGATGGACGTGGCCTGGTCCCTGTTCGAGATCCGCGCGCACCGGAGCCCCGAAACCAGCCCCAATCGGATCTGGACTGATATCACCAGCCGCTATCTGCGGATCCGGCCCCACCCCGAGTGGAGCTGGTGGGCCATGCGCGGCCA
>JAYUAL010000306.1:0-9535 GCA_043741355.1 Gemmatimonadales bacterium
AGCGGCATGGATCGGCGGACCGGTCATTGCGGAAGAGCGGATCCGGCTGGGCCGCGACGCGGTGGTGGGCGGCCCCGAAATGCCTGCCACGGTGAGCGCGCCGGAGGTGGAGCTCGCCAACGGGGCCACGGTGTACGGGCAGATAACCGCGCCGATGGGAGGGAGGACGTTCTAAATGGACAACCTCACCCACACGCTGGTCGGACTCGCTCTGGCCGATGCGGGACGCAAGCGCACTTCGCGATTGGGGACCGCGGTGGTGGTCGTGGGCGCGAATCTGCCGGATCTCGACGCGCTCATCTATCTGGCGGGGAGCAGCAGCGATGCCCTGGCCTTCCGGCGTGGATGGACTCATGGCGTGCTCGCGATGGTGGCGCTACCGCTGCTGCTCACCGCGGCCGCGCTCGGCTGGAGCCGGCTGACTGCCCGGCGCCGGGGCCGTGCGTCGGCCGTCCCCGTCAGCGCCGGCTGGCTGCTTGCGCTTGCGACTATCGGGGTCTGCAGCCATCCGCTGCTCGACCTGCTGAATACCTACGGCGTCCGGCTCCTGATGCCGTTCTCGAGCCGCTGGTTCTACGGCGATGCCCTGTTCATCGTCGACCCCTGGGTGTGGGCCGCCCTGTCGATCGGCATTCTCCTGACCCGCCTCCGGGTTCGCCGCGCCGCGTCCCCGGCAGAAGCGCAGCGGGCCGCCCGGCCGGCTCGAATGGCGCTCGGGATGGTCGTTATGTACGCTTTGGCCATGGCGATCTCCTCAGGGGCGGGACGGGCCTATGTCGACCGCCAGTCGCAGACCGCGGCCCTGCGCACGATGGTGGCGCCGGTGCCCGGCACCCCGTTCCGGCGGGAAGTCATTCGTGACATGGGGGGCAAGTACGAATTCGGAGAGCTGGTTCTTCCGCGAGCGGCCTATACCTGGATCACCGTCGAGCCGACCGGAAGCGACGCACCCGGAGTGCGCGCCGCCTCGGCCACGCAGGCGGGAAGCCGGTTTCTCCGGTGGTCCCGCTTTCCCCAATTCGTGACCGAGCACCGCGGCGACAGTATCCGCGTCCTCATGAGCGATGCGCGGTACGCCCACCCGGGCGGCAGATCGTGGGCCAGCGTGGCGGTGACGGTGCCGCTCAGGGCTTCGGTACCATGATCTAATCAGCCCTCCCACGTCTGGGAGCTCCCCCTGGCAGGCTCGCCGGGCGCTCCGGACAGCGCGTGGACCGGCCGGCTCCGGAACCGCGATCCCCTGGGCGATTCCAAGGCCAGGACCGGAGAGCGGTATCAGCTTCGCGACCGTGTCGCGCCGGTGCCTCCCACGACATAAGTTGTCTCCATGACACGAGCGGGCGACCCTCGCATCATCCCCGGCGACCCGCCCCCCGACGACGGGGAGGCGATCAGTCCCGACGTCTGGGGCTTCCGCGATTCCGGCTTTGCCTTGCTGCCCAACGGGAGCGTGACCATGACCGGGTCCCGCTATCCCCTGTCCGGCGCCGAGCTGCCCGACTTGCTGCCGTGGATCAAGGGGGTCATGGCGGTCGATTTCCCGATCGCCGATACCCACCCCTCGGCCTATCCGCCCGACGTGCCGCCGCCCCGGGAAAATCTCGCCTTCCTGCGCGAAGTCCACAGCCTCCTCCCCGAGGGTTCGGCCACCCAGAATCCGCTGATCCGCCTTCGGCACGGCCACGGCCACACGCTGGAGGAGATGTACGCGATCAAGTACGGGCGGATCGAACGGGTGCCGGACCTGGTGGTCTTCCCCCGCAATCAGGAGCAGGTGACCGCCCTGGTCGATGCGGCGTCCCGGCACGACGTCTGCCTGGTCCCCTACGGCGGCGGCACCAATGTGACCGACGCGCTCCGCTGCCCGCTTCATGAAGCGCGGATGATCGTCTCCGTGGATCTCAAATCGCTCAACCGGATCCTGTGGATCGATCCGGTGAACCTCATGGCCGGTATCGAAGCGGGGGCGGTGGGCCGCCACATCCAGGCCCAGCTCGCCGATCACGGATTTACCCTCGGCCACGAGCCCGATAGCGTCGAATTCTCCACCCTGGGCGGGTGGATCGCGACCCATGCCAGCGGGATGAAGAAGAACAAATATGGCAACATCGAAGATCTGGTCCTCGACCTCCACGTGGTGACACCGAAGGGCCCGCTCACCCGGAGCGGGGCCGCGCCGCGCGAATCGGCGGGGGTAGACGCCCGCCGGTGGATGTTCGGCTCTGAAGGAACCCTCGGCATCATCACCCATGCCACCGTCAAGATCTTCCCGCTGCCCGAGGTAGCGCGTTACGACGCGGTCCTCTTCCCGAGCTTCGAAAAGGGCGTCGCCTTTCTTTTCGACTTGACCCGCGAGGCCACTCCTCCCGCGAGCGTGCGCCTGGTCGACAACCTCCAGTTCCAGCTGAGCCAGACTCTGAAGCCCCGCGCCACCGGATGGAAGGTGCTCATGCGCCGGGTCGAAAAATTCTACGCTACGAAACTCAAGGGCTTCGACCCGCGGCGCATGGTGGCGTGCACGCTGCTCTACGAGGGAACCCGCCGCGGCGTGGCGGCGGAGGAGGCCGCGGTGCGCCGGCTGGCGAAGCGCCACGGTGGGATGCGGGCCGGGGCCGACAACGGGAAGCGCGGCTATCAGCTCACCTTCGGCATCGCCTACATCCGCGATTTCGTGATGAAGCACCACATCCTGGGGGAGAGCTTCGAGACGTCCGTGCCCTGGACCGAGGCGCTCTCGCTCTGCGCAAACGTCAAGCGCCGCCTGGCCGGTGAGTACGCCGCGCGCGGGCTCGCCGGGAAGCCGTTTGTCACCTGCCGGGTGACCCAGGTGTACCAGACCGGCGTCTGCGTCTATTTCTACTTCGGCTTCCACCACAAAGGGCTCGAACGCCCCGACGAGGTATTCGCCGAGCTGGAGCACGCCGCGCGGGACGAGATACTCAAATCGGGGGGCTCCCTCTCGCACCACCATGGCGTTGGGAAGCTGCGCCAGGTCTTTCTTCCCCGCGTGATGTCTCCCGCAGCGCTCTCCTGGGCCCGGGACATGAAGCGCAGTATCGATCCCGGGAACGTCTTCGGCATCGGGAACCAGTGCATGTCGGGCAACGAGACCGCTTCCACCGCTCCCGGCCCCCGTCATGACTGAGCCGCGCCGAACCTTCCTCCTCACCGGGGCCACCGGGTTCCTGGGCAAGGTCGTTCTGGCCGAGCTGATGCGGCGGCGGGAGGAGCTCAGGCTCGACCGGGTCTACGTCCTGATCCGCTCGCGCGGCGAGAAGAGCGCGGCGGAGCGGTTCGCCGGGGATGTCGCGGCCTCGGCGTGTTTCTCCCGGCTCCCGGCCGGCTGGACCGGCGCCGTGACCGTGCTCGAGGGCACGCTGGAAGAGCCCGGGATGGGCCTGGGGGCGGCGCAGGAGGAGGTGGCGCGCCGGGTCACCCACATGATCCATACCGCCGCATCGGTGAGCTTCGACCTGCCGGTCGCGGCCGCAGCCCGGTCCAACATCACGACCGCGCTCAACATGCTCGAGCTGGCACGGCACTGTCCCCGGCTCGAGCGGTTCGTCTCGGTCTCCACCGCCTATGTCACACCCCACACCGACGATGACGCTCCGATCCCGGAAGCTCTGAGCCCGCTGCCCGCCCCGGCCGAAGAGCTCCTGGCCTCGATCGAAACCGGCCAGGCGGTCGAATCCGAGCTGCTGGCGCGCTCCGGTCACCCCAATACCTATACGCTCACCAAGTCCATCGCCGAGCACCTGCTGCTGGCCCGCAAGGGCGCGGTGCCGCTCACCATCATCCGTCCCAGCATCATCTCGGCGAGCCGCGAGCAACCCTTCCCCGGCTGGATCGACAGTACTTCGGGGTTCGGCGCATTTGTCCTGCTGATCGGACTGGGGCACTTGCGCGCGATGGTGGGACGGCCGAACGCCCGGCTCGATCTGATCCCGGTGGATGAAGTGGCCGAGCGGATACTCCTGGCCTGCGAGCGTGGCGACGGCCCCGCTATCCGGCACGCCGTGGCGGGGCCCCGGCTTTCGCCCACGATGCAGCAATGCTGGGAGCAGATCCGGGATTTCTACCGGCTGCATCCGGTGGCCCGGCGCCCCGAGATGCACTACATGGGCCCGCGGGACGTGCGCTTCCGGCTGGCCGACCTGGTGCACCATCGAATCCCCATCGCGGTGGCGGCCGCGCGCGCGCCCCGGATGCGGGCCAAAGCCAAGTCGCTGGCCGCGCGGCTCGCCTATCTCAATCAGGTGTTTCCCTACTTCACTTCGCGGTCGTTCGCGTTCCAGTCCTCCCGGCCTCTGGATAGCGCATTCCAGCCCGATCGGTACGTGCATACGGTCTGCCACGGCGTGTACCGGCACATTCTCCGCCGCGACCTCGCCGAGTGGCCGCTGGCGGGGCGGCGGCACCCGGGCCACGGCGACGACGCGCGCTGGGCCCTGGGGCAGCCCCATGGCAACATGTGGATCCGCACCGCGTCGTGGATGGTGACCAAGGTGCTGCGCCGCTCGGTGGAGCGAGTGACCGTTGACCTGCCATCGTTCGAAGCGGCCCGCAAAGCCGCGGCGCCCGGCGCGGCCCTGGTCATCGTACCGAATCACCGAAGCTACCTCGATTTCGTGCTGATGAGCTACCTGGCGTTCGCACGACCCGATCTGGGCATCCCCATTCCCCACATCGCCGCCACGATGGAGTTCGGGAAGATCCCCATCCTGGGCCGGGTGCTGGCCGCGATGCACGCCTTCTACCTGCGGCGCGGGACCGGCCGCGAGGATCCCGAGCTGACCAGCCGGGTCCACGCGCTGATTCGCCAGGGCAAAACGCTCGAATTCTTTGTGGAGGGCCAGCGGAGCCGCACCCGCGAGTTCCTGCCGCCCAAGCGCGGCTTGCTGCGCTGTCTGCAGGCCACCGGCATGCCGTGCACCCTGCTCCCCGTGGCCCTCACCTATGACCGGGTACCGGAGGAATCGGCCTTCGCGGCCGAGCTGTCCGGCGCGCCCAAGCCGAAGATGCGGATCGGCCCGCTGGTTAGCTGGGTCGTTGCGGTGTGGCGGGGACGGATCGATCTCGGCCGGATTCACATCGCGTGCGGCGAGCCGATTCAACTCGATGAGCGGTGTGACGTGGGCGAGGTGAGCTGGGAAGTGATCGAGCGGCTCCGGGACGCGACCGCCGTCACCACCTATCACCTCGAGGCCTATCTCTCTCACTATCCCGAAGAAGGCATGGATGCCGCGGTGCTCCGATCGGCCATCGAGAAACGCGGAGGCAAGGTGCTCGAGAGCCATCTCCGGCCGGCGGCGGACCTCCACCGCCTCATCGCGGGAACCTTTCGCCAGCAATTCGCCCGCTTCATGGAGCCGGCGGGAGTAGCGGAAGAGAACGGCGCACCCCCGGGCAGGATTCGGGAGCGGGAGCCCGTGGCATGAGCCAGGGCCCCTGGCTCGTGACCGGCGCCAGCGGGTTTCTGGGACGACATCTCCTCAACGAAATCCACGATGCATGCCACCCCCGTCGCACCATTGCTCTAGTGCGCGGGACCGAGCAGTGGCGGAAGATGGACTGGGCCCGCCGGCTCTCACGGGTCGACACGGTCACAGGATCGGTCACCGAGCCGGCCGACTGGGACCGGAATCCCATGCTCGATGGTCTGGCCGGCATCTTTCACCTCGCGGCGCTGGTACGCCACTGCCGGCGCGATGCCGACGAGGTCTACCGCATCAACGTCCACGGCACCGCCGCGATGGTCCGGCTCGCGGCCGAGCGGCGCTGCCGCCTGGTGTTCGTCTCGACCTCCGGGACGGTGGCCTGCTTTCGCGATCCGGCGGGCAGCGCGGACGAGGAATCGGCCTTCTGCGAGGAGGAAGTTTCCGGCTGGCCGTACTACCACTCCAAGATTCAGGCCGAGCGCGAGGCCCGGCGCCTGGCGGAGGAGCTGGGCGTCGAATTGGTGATCCTGCGGCCGCCCGTGCTCCTCGGGCCCGGGGATCATCGGTTCCGCTCCACCAACCACGTGAGCCGGTTTCTGCGCGGGAAACTGCCCTTTCTGATTCGCGGCGGGATGCATTTCGCCGATGTGAGGGATGGGGCCCGGGCCCTGGTGCATGCGATGACCCGAAGCCGGCCTCGCCCGGTGTACCACCTCCCTGGCACCAGTTCGAGCATCGAGGAATTCTTTGCGCTCACGGCCGAGATTGCCGGACGCAGACCACCCGGCGTTGTGCTGCCGTACCGTACCGCCTGGTGGCTGGCCCGGCTCGGCGCTCCGCTGCGCATCCTGCCCGACCCCGTCGTTATCGAGATGGCGGCGCACTACTGGGGCATGAGATCCCGGTACGCGGAGTGCGAACTTGAATACCGCAGTCGTCCCCCAGGGGAAACCCTGGCGGATACCGTGACCTGGCTGATGCTTCATCACCCCGCGCTGGCCCCATGAGGTGGGAGCAGGCGTCGCTCGACACGCTGCTGTACCGGATCTTCGACCTCGAGATCCGGCTTCCCCAGCCGTCGCGCCCGGCCTATCGCGGGGCGGTGTTTATTCTGGGGATGGGCCTGGGGCTGCGCGGCAAGCTCCTCATGGTCGCAATGTTCAGCGCGCTGATCTTCCTGCTGGGGCCCCTGCACGGCCCGTTGCTGCTCATCGGGCTGACGTTGCTCGCCATGGCGGCGGGCACACTGGCAGGCGTGGTCTATGGGCTGCTCCACCCGCTGGCCAAGGGGGGCGATTTCGGCGTCTGGTTCCGGTGGGCGACTCTCGATCTACGTATACCTCGCAAACCTGACGGTGTCGTTGCCCCAGGGACCGTTCTCGATCCGGGATTCCTCATTCCACCTGATCGCCTGGGTGTTCGCCGCGCTGGGCGGCCTGGGGCTGGTGCTCACCGACGACCGCGGCGCCAGCCGCCTCTCTCCCCGGCAGTTCAAGCTGCTCCAGAACAAGGTGCTGCTGCGCGCGGCGCCGCGCCGGATGTGGGCGGCCATGCGAAGAAAGCGGTGGAAATACGAGGCCCGGCGAAAGGCCCTGGAACAGGAAGCTGCCCGGAGGCCCGAGGCGGCGGTGTCCCTCAAGGCATTGCTGCTCGACCTCAAGACCGACCTGCTTCAGATCCGCCGGGGGCTGGAGCTCGCACCCAGGGAGCCGGGAATGCATTCGGACGAGGTGGCCGATCTGGATGCCTGGATCAACCGGGTGGAGCGCCAACTCGAGGCATTGCCGGCGCCGGAGTGAGCTATGGCACGAACTGCGGGGGCCTCCCGGTGTAATCCGTGGCCTTAGGGTCTGCCCCCTGGAGTCCGGATCAGGACGGCCGAACGCCCCGCCGGCCGAGCCTCCTGGCTCGAGCGGCGGGGCGTTCGGAATTGAGGAGGACCTAGACGACTCGACGGCCCTGGATGACGCGGATCGCGACGACGATGAGGGCGATAACCAGCAGGACATGAATGAATCCGCCGAGCGCGTAGCCGCCAACCATTCCCAGAAGCCACAGAATGATGAGTACCGCAGCGATGGTTTCGAGCATTGGATATCCCTTTCGAATCTAGATATGTGGTACAAGCGGGACGCGGCCCCGGGGCCGCACCATCCCCCTCTGCTCATGGTGACGATTGCATAATGAATTTCGAGCACAGGGGTCGAAATTCGGACCGGCACCGAGAGGTCCAAGCGGCTGAGCCAGGTCGAAGAATCCCGCCAGAGGCTGGAGGAAAAGGTCGCCGCGCGGACCAAGGAGCTCAACCACACGCTGGAGCGGCTGCAGGATGCGCAGGAATCCCTGGTCCGGCGCGAAAAACTGGCGCTGGTCGGCCATCTGGCCAGCGGCGTCGGCCACGAGCTCCGGAATCCGCTCGGCGTGATGAGTAATGCGGTGTTCTACCTCGAGATGGTACTGGAATCGGCGCCCGAAAACGTTCGGGAGTATCTCGGCATTCTTCGCCAGCAGATCGCGCTCTCCGGCAAGATCGTCAACGACCTGCTGGATTTTTCCCGGATCAATCCGGCCCAGCGCCGAAAAACCACCGTCAAGAGTATTGCGGCCGCGCAGCTCGATCGGCTGGCTCCCCTGGAGGGCATCCGGGTGGAACAGGAGTTCCCCGATTCCCTGCCTTGTGTGCACGTGGATCCGGTCCACGCGGGGCAGGTGGTAATGAACCTGCTGACCAACGCGGTGCAGGCCATGGGCGACAAAGGCGGCACCCTGAAGCTGCGCGCGCGGCGCAATGGTGGTGACGTCGTGTTCCTCGAGGTCACCGACACCGGCCCCGGTGTGTCGCCGGAGAATCTGGAGCGGATTTTCGAGCCGCTGTTCACCACCAAGGCGCGGGGCATCGGTCTGGGACTCGCGGTGTCGAAATCACTGGCCCAGGCCAACGGTGGAGACCTCGCAGTGTCCAGTGAGCCGGGTAGGGGAGCCACCTTCATCTTCGCGATGCCCGCCGCGCCGGAGCCGGTGTGAACCGGCGGATCCTCGTGGTCGATGACGACCGGGCGATGGTCAAGACCCTGTGCGACATCTTCCGGTTGCGCGGCTGGGAGTCGCGCGGCGCCTACTCCGGCAAGGAAGCGGTCGCGGTTCAGCGGACCGACAAGTACTCGGTGGTCCTGATGGACATCAAGATGGCGGACATGGACGGCATCTCCGCCTCGAACGTGATGCGAACCGAGGACCCCGATCTCAAGATTTTTCTGATGACGGCTCACACCGGCCCGTACTCGGTGCGCGAAGTGGCCCGGGAGGGCACCTACCACCTGATCCCGAAGCCGATCGACCTGGCCTATCTGTTGAGCATGCTGGAGTAGCCGACTTCGATCACCGCCACGCCGAGACGATGATCACTACGGCGACGATGACGCCGAGGGCCATCTTGATGGCGGTCGCGACCACCCGGCCGATCAGCGCCCCCCACGCCACCTTTCCCGCCAGCCCACTCTGACCGGTTACCGAGTACTCGGCGGCGAGCGCACCCAGGAAGGAGCCGGCAAAGGAGCCCAGTACCGAACCGATGATCGGGATCGGAATGCCGACCACGGCTCCGACCAGCCCGCCGAGGAGCGCCCCCCAGCCGGCGCGGCGGGACCCGCCCGAGCGACGGGTCCATCGGACCGACGCCACCCACTCGATTATCTCCGCGAGGAACGCCAGTCCCAGTCCGATCGCGAGCGCCGTCGGTCCCGGAGCATGGGCCACGCCTCCCAGGGCGAGCCCGAGCGCCACGAGCAGAAAGATCCAGATTCCGGGCAGCCCGATGGCGGTGAGCGCCAGGCCGATCAGTCCGACCGCGAGGAGCAGGAGTACGATCATGCCTGCCTCGTACGCGCCGGACCGCCGGAACGTTTCTGTTTTTGCCTTTTCGGCCGCCGCGCTGCACAATTGGACGGCACGGGCGGCTCGACGATGGAGATACCCTCAACGAACTCTATCCTCGGCAGAAGAAGGCGGAGCCCTTCTACTGGGCCGCGGAGGAGGGTGGGGTCAGAACAACTCCCGGATCGTTGTCAGCCGGGGATCGCCGGGCGCTGCTTGTC
>JAYUAL010000307.1:0-4110 GCA_043741355.1 Gemmatimonadales bacterium
CCCCGGCCTTGAGCCGGGCAGCGAGCAGGACCACCGCGGCCAGTTCGTCGGCCGTCAGATCGGACAGGGCAAGGAAGTCGCGCTTCATGGGTGTCAAAATGGCAGCAGGGAGTCTACCATGACGGGCTTTGATCCGGCAGCCTTCACCGCGATAGTGGCCCTGGTGGGGCTGGTCATTCTGGTGGCCAGCCTGGCCTCGGGCCTGATCGAGCGGCTGGGCATCCCCGCAGTGGCGGTGTTTCTGGCGCTGGGGACGCTGCTGGGCCCCCATGGCCTTGGCCTGCTCGATTTCGGCCTCGACTCGCCCGCGCTGGGTGCCATCGCCACCCTCTCCCTGGTCCTGGTGCTCTTCACCGACGCGGTATCGGTCGACCTCGCCCAGGTCCGCGCGCATTTTCGTATCGCCGCCATCGTCCTGGGCCCCGGGACGCTGCTCTCGGCAGCGATCACGGCGTTCGCCGCCTGGAAGCTCCTGGGGCTCGAGCCCGCCTTTGCGGCCGTTCTGGGCGCGGCGCTGTCGTCGACCGATCCGGTGATGATGCGGGGCTTGTTGCGCCTGCCGGAGGTGCCGGCCGCGGCGCGCTTTGCCCTCCGGATCGAGAGCGGCCTCAACGACGTGGTGACCCTGCCGATCGTCCTCGTGGGCATCGCGGTGCTCGGCGCGCAGGCGGTGCCCGCGATGGGCCAGACGGCGAAGGTGCTCAGCTCGGTGTTCCTGCTCGGCCCGCTGGCCGGAGTGGTGATCAGCTTCGTGGCGGTGCGGGCGATGGTGCTGGCACGCGGATGGATGGGGATGCGGCGGGACTACGAGTCGCTCTACGTCCTGGGCATCGCATTCACCGCCTATGCGGCCGCCGAGGCGATGCACGCCAGCGGATTCATGGCGGCGTTCGCCGCGGGGCTCACCATCAGCATGATCGACGTGGAGCTGTGCGACTGCTTCCATGACTACGGGGAGGCGACGGCGGAGATGCTGCTGCTGCTCTCCTTCATCGCGTTTGGCGCCTCGCTGGTGTGGACCGGGGTCGGCGTGCTGGACCGGCCCACGCTCCTCTTTGCCGGGGTCGCGCTGCTCTGCCGGCCGCTGGTGCTCCTGCTGTTTCTCCCCCGGCGGGGGCTCGACCCGGTGGCGCGGCGACTCATTGTGTGGTTCGGGCCCCGCGCGCTGTCGTCGTTCCTGCTGGTCCTGTTGCCGGTGTTCGCGGGCATCCCGGGAAGCGGCCGGCTCTTCCCGATCACCGCGCTGGTGGTACTGCTCTCAGTGGCGGGCCACGGCGCCCTGCTGGCCTGGGCCACCCATGGGTTGACCCGTCGCGAGGAGCGGAGCGCTGCGCCGGCCGCCGCCGCCGGAGGGCTGCCCGGCGTCGCGCTGGTCGGACACCCCGAGCTGATCACCTTCGAGGAGCTGGAGCAGCTCCGCGCCGCCGGGGCGCCGGTGGTGCTGCTCGATGTGCGCACCGACCGCGGCTATGGGTCATCACCCCTCAAGGCCTCCGGCGCCATCCGCCTCAAGCCGGACCGTGCGGTCGAGAGCGCCGCCGGCCTGGCGCTGCCGCGGGAGGCGTGGCTGGTGGCCTACTGTGCTTGAATGGACGAACACACAAGCGTCCGGGTGACGCGAGAGCTTCGAAAGGCGGGCTGGATGGGGGCACGGGCGCTGGTGGGAGGATGGAAACGGATCCTGGAGCGGGGGCTTCCGGTCGAAGCGCGGCCGGGCGCCGCGTGAGCCGGGTCAGCAGCCCCAAGGGGGATCATTCCAAAGGCGTTCGGCTCGCCTTCCTGGTGGCGGGACACATCTCCCTGGCGCTGGGGCTGCTGGGCTTCGTGCTGCCGCTGCTTCCGGGAACCGTGTTTCTGCTCGCGGCCGCCTTCTGCTACGCCCGGGGCAGCGCCCGGTTCTACCACTGGCTGCTCCACCACAAGTGGTTCGGCCCGCCGGTCAAGGACTGGCACCACCACAAAGCGATGACGGTGAAGGCGAAGGTCGTCGCGATCGCCACGATGATCGTTGGAGTGGGCTTTAGTATCGTAGTCGTCGCGAAGGTGCTGTGGCTCAAGCTGGTGCTGGGAGGAACCGCGCTCGCGGTGACCGTACTGATTCTATTGATACGAACTCGAAAGGAATCCTCCTAGCGTCCTAGCGTCATAGCGTCATAGCGTCTACAGGATGTACCTCCGCAAATCGTCGTCCCCAATCACTTTGGAGAGCCGCTCCCGGACTTTTTCCGCGGTGAAGACGATTGCTTTCTCGGGCCAGCCGGGCAGCTCGAAGAGCACTTCGTCCAGCAGCGTCGCCATGACGGTGTGCAGCCGCCGGGCCCCGATGTTTTCCATGCGGTCATTGGCGACGCTGGCCACCCGGGCGATCTCGCGAATGGCGTCGGACGCAAATTCGAGGGTGCATCCTTCGGCGCCCACCAGCGCCGCGTACTGCCGGGTGAGCGCGTTCTCGGGCTCGGTCATGATCCGCACGAAATCCGCCTCGGTGAGCGGGGTCAGCTCGACCCGGATCGGGAAGCGGCCCTGGAGCTCGGGAATCAGGTCCGAAGGCTTGGACACGTGGAACGCACCGGCGGCGATGAACAGAACATGGTCGGTCCGGACGTAGCCGTAGCGGGTCTGCACCGTCGAGCCTTCGACGATCGGCAGGAGATCCCGCTGGACCCCTTCGCGGGACACGTCGGGGCCGCCGGTAGCGCGCTCCCCGGCGATCTTGTCGATCTCGTCGATGAAGATGATGCCGTGATTCTCGGTGCGGTCCAGCGCTTCGTTCACCACGTCGTCCATGTCCACCAGCCGCTTCAACTCCTCATCCACCAGGATGCGGCGCGCATCGGGCACCTTGACGCTGCGCCGCTTCTTTCCCTTGGGCAGCATCTGCTGGAGCCACTCGGTGAAATTGAAGTCGGTGCCTTCCATGCCCTGGGGCGGCTGCATCATGTCGATCGAGGGGTAACCCTGCGGCGTGACCTCGATCTCCACCTCCCGGTCGTCGAGCTTGCCTTCCAGCAGCATGGCTTTGAGCTTCTCACGCGACCGCTTTCTGCTCTCCTCGGATTCGGGGTCACTCCCGCCCTCCCGTCCTCCCGCCTTCCCGCCCGCCGGCGGCCCCGGAGGCAGAAGCAGATCGAGAATCCGCTCGTCGGCCTTCTCCTCCGCCTGCGGATAGATCTCGTCTTCCCGCTCGGTGCGCACCAAATTCACGGCGGCGTCCACCAGGTCGCGCACCATGCCCTCGACGTCGCGCCCCACATATCCCACTTCGGTGAACTTGGAGGCCTCCACCTTCACGAAGGGCGCGCCGGCCAGCCGGGCCAGCCGTCGGGCGATTTCGGTCTTGCCCACGCCGGTGGGGCCGATCAGGATGATGTTCGAGGGGGTGATCTCGTCCCGGATGGGCTCCGGGGCCTGGGCCCGGCGCCAGCGGTTTCGCACCGCGATGGCGATGGCCCGCTTGGCCGCCTCCTGCCCTACGATATAGCGATCGAGTTCCGCCACGATTTGCCGGGGCGGCATTTCCTCCAGCCAGGGGAGGGGGGGGTCGGGGGGAGTGGGCGGGTTTGTCATAGGGGAGCGGGGAGCGGGAAGCGGGAAGCGGGAGGGCTGTTGCCGCTCCCCGCTCCCTGCTCCCCGCTCCCTCCTAGAGCTCCAGTATCGTCAGGTTGCGATTGGTAAACACACAGATCTCCGCCGCGATGACGAGCGAGCGCTCCACCACGTCGCGCGCCGATATCGCGGGATCGGGCAGGAGCGCCCGCGCCGCCGCGAGGGCGTAGTTGCCGCCCGAGCCGACCGCGAGGAGGCCGTCGTCGCCCTCGATCAGCTCGCCCGAGCCGGAGAGCAGAAAGCTGTGGTCGAGGTCGGCCACGACCAGCAGCGCCTCCAGCCGGCGGAGGACCCGGTCGCTGCGCCAGTCCTTCGCGAGCTCCACCGCGGCGCGGGGGAGGTTTCCCGGATAGCGGTCGAGCTTTTCCTCGAAGCGCTCGAACAGGTTGAGCGCATCCGCCACCGAGCCGGCAAACCCCGCCAGCACCTTGCCGCCCTTGAGCGAGCGCACCTTGGTGGCGGTGGACTTGACGATCGTGTCGGCGATGCTGACCTGGCCGTCGC
>JAYUAL010000308.1:0-9502 GCA_043741355.1 Gemmatimonadales bacterium
ACTGCCCCCGAGCGCCCGCCATTCGTTCCGCTCCCGGGCGAATCGTCCCACGGCCTCGAGCGTCCACTTTCCGGGTCCGCCGACCGCCCCGGCGAGCACCAGCACCAGCGGATACACCACCAGCCATCCCAACAGGAGCAGCGCGAAGCCGCCGAGCAGTTCGCGCCGGGTGGCGCGCCTCATGGCCAGTCTCCGCAGAAGAGGTGGAGCCCGGTCCCGGTCGGCGCGAGCCCGACCCGGCTTCCCGCTTGCGCTGCGTCCGGCGCGGCCAGCACTTCGATAGTGGCGTTCGGCGCGATCCGCACAGTGAAGAGCGCTGTGGCGCCCAGAAAGCGGCGCTCCACCACCTCGCCAGGGAGAAGCCCGGTTGAGTCGGGGGCGAGGCGGACCGCCTCGGGCCTCACCAAGAGACGGCAGTTTCCGCTGAGGGCGGCTCCATGCCTTACTTCCCATGGTACCGGCGCGCCGGGAAGCCGCACCCGGGCCACGCCGGCGGCGTGAGATATCACCTCCACCGGTACCGCGCTCGCGCGGCCGATGAATCCAGCCACGAACGCCGATTGAGGTGCCCGGTAAAGCTCTTCCGGCGTACCGACCTGCTCCAGCCTTCCTGCCCGCAGCACCGCCACCCGGTCGGCGAGATCGAATGCCTCCTCCTGCTCGTGAGTCACCAGCACGGTGGTGATGCCGATCTGCCGGATCAAGGCGCGGAGCTCGCGCCGGGTTCGCTCCCGGAGCGTGGGATCGAGATTGGAGAGCGGCTCGTCGAGCAGCAGCACCCGGGGCTGGGGCGCCATGGCCCGGGCCAGCGCCACCCGCTGCTGCTGCCCCCCCGAAAGCGCGCTCACCGGCCGCCGCTCGAGACCTCCCAGCTCCACCATCTCCAGCGCCTCCCGCACCCGGCGGTTGCGCTCCTCGGGCGGCATGCCCAAGCTCTCGAGCCCGAACGCCACATTGCGCCCCACGTCGAGATGGGGAAACAGGGCGTAGTGCTGGAAGACCATGCCGAACCGCCGGGCCGCCGGAGGCGTGGCGGTCACATCCTCGCCATCCACGACGATCCGGCCGGCATCCGGTGTTTCAAAGCCCGCCAGCAGACGGAGGGTGGTCGTCTTCCCGCTGCCGCTCGGCCCCAGCAACGCGAGCATGTCGCCGCGAGGAACCTCAAGCGAAAGCGTCTCCAGCGCGAACTGCGGTCCGAAGCGCCGGGTGAGTCCCTGCACCTGCAGGTAGCGGGGAGCGGGGAGCGGAGAGCGGGAACCGGAATCTCCGCCCGCGTTCTCGGCTCCGGTTCCCTGCCCGTTTACCGCTTCCCGCTCCCCGCTCACTTTTTGCCGGTGTTCCGCACCCGCTGGTCCCAATACGCCATCCATGCCGGGCCTTCGCGGGCCAGCAGGTCCCAGTCCACCTCGGTCTCCTTGAGCTCCCGCTCCACCCCGGCGATCCACTCGGGGATCGAATCCTGCGGCAGATCCCGGCGGGCCGGAAGCCGGAACACGTGCCGCGCCGCCAGCAGCAGCGCCTCGTCGCTCGCCGCCCAATCGATGAATCGCTGTGCCGCGGACGCGTGGCGGGTGCCGCGCACCAGTCCGATGGCGTCATCGATCACGACAGTTCCGCTCGCCGGGAACCGGTAGTCCAGTGGTAACCCGCGCTGCCGGTCGATGAGCACATCGGGCAGATCCCACAGGGTCACCAGGCCCTCCTGGCGGCCCAGTTTCTGGGTGAGCAGCAGCGGGCTCAGCACGTAGGCCCGGGTCTGGCCGTCGAGCTTCCTGAGCCACGCCATACCCGCCGCCGTGTCGCCGGTGGCTTTGATGCTGCGATAGATGATCAGTCCCCAGATCGCGCGCATGGTGCCCGAGGCCATGGGATCTCGGATCAGGACCTGGTCCTTCCACCGCGGCTGCAGGATGTCGTCCCAGTCGTGGGGCGCGGAGTCGCGGGGGACCGCCTTCGAGTTGAACGCAATGACCGCCGGGGTTCGGTAAACCGGCCAGTAGAGATCGGCCGGCCCGACGCCGCGGGGGCCGACCTTCGCGGCCCAGGAGGGCCGGTAGGGCGCCAGGAGCGAATCGGCCACGCCGCGATCGAAGATGGTGGTGGGCCCGCCGAACCAGACATCCGCCTGGGGATTGGCCTTCTCGGAGCGAAGCCGGTCGAACACCTCCTGGCTGCCCATATCGAGCCAGCGGATGTCGATGTCGGGGTTCCCCGCCTCGAAGGCCTTCTCGAGCACCCCGAGCTGGTCGGGTCCGTGCGGCGAATAGAGCACCACCGGTGTGCGCGAGTCTCCGCGCGAGCAGCCGGCGAGGAACAGCAGAGCGGCGGCGAGCCGGAGCAGGTCAGGGCTGGGGCGGCGTGGCACGCAGATCCAGCAGATTGATGAAGAGGCGATAGGCACCGGGCACCCCGGCTGGGAGCTGACGAAAGAAGGCGAGCCCGGTGTAGATGTAGGTCCCCTTGCCGAGCGCGGTCACCAGCAGGCCGCCCCGCAGCGGCGGCTCGCCGGGATCGGACATTTCCAGCAGCGGCGTGTACGACAAATCCCAGGTGTGGGCAAAGTAGAGCCCCCGCTCCTGCACCCAGCCGGCCCAGTCGAAGTCGGTTACTCGGTTGGGCCGCGTGAAGGCCGGGCTCTCCGGGACCAGCGAAGTCACCGGCGCGTTCTCATCGGTGACCCGGTCGTGCGGAGAAGCGACGCTGAGCGGCGCCGGCGCGAAGTGGCCGTTGAAGAACGGTTGCTGCTGGTACTGCACCATCACGCGCCCGCCGGCCCGCGCGTACTCGAGCAGCCGGGTGTTGTTCTCCACCAGGGCCGGGTCGGTCTCGTAGGCCCGGCTGCCCACCACGATCACGTCGTACTTCGAGAGATCTCCCCGCTCCAGGATGGCCGCATCGAGCATCTCGACGGGCAGCCCGATGTCGAGCAATGCTTCCGGCACCCGGTCCGATGCCCCGCGAATGTACCCGACGCGCGCCACCGCCGGCAGCGCGATCGGGACGGCATGCACCGCGCTCGCCGCTTCCCGGGCCCAGGCGCGGATCCTGATGTGGGGATATTCCACCGTGCGCAGGCCGGTCGAATACCGGTGTCCGGCCGAGTCTCGGGCCACAGCGCGGACCTCGTAGGAGCCGGCGGTGAGGCCGGCCGGGGAGCGCACCTGGAAAACCAGGGATTCGCGCTCCTCTTCATGGCTCAGCGAGAACCGCTGCGGAGGCACGGCCGGCCAGCCGGCCGGTAATTCGAGCGAGACTTCGCCCGAGGTGGGCTCCGCCACGCCATGCTGCAGGGTGACCGTGTAGGTCTGCGGCGCGCGCACTCCCGTGGGCCAGACCTTTTCGGTCGGATCGAGCTTCACGTCCACGCGGGGGACGATGAGGATCGGGTGACGCACCTCCCCGATGGCCTGGTCGCGGTAGCGATGCACGACCTCCCGCTCCTGAACGACCGGCGGCCCCCCCTCGGGGGTGAGCGTGACACGGGCCGTGAGCGGGGGCGGCCCGAACGGATCTCCCCACCAGGCGAGATCTCCGCGCCAGCGGTACATCGCGCCGTCGCGCGGGGCCCGCAGGAAATACGGGGTGGTGAGCGCTGCGTCCTCGGCGACCGTCACGTTCATGACGCAGCTGCTCACCGTGCCCGGTTCGACCGTGACATGGGGCCCGCCGCACGGGGCCACCACCCATCCCGCCGGCACGGTAAGCGCAAAGTCCGCCACCGCGGGCTTTTGACCGGCATTCCACACCGTGAGCCGGACCGGTACTCGCTGGCCGGCGATCAGGCGCCCATCGGCCGTCGTGGCGTCGACGACCAGCGACGCGCCGATCACCGCGGCGTCGGCGGCGTGGCGGGCCTGATCCCGCGTCGCGATCCCGTCGTTACCCGATGGCGCCGCAGAGGTGTCCACGCCGCTCCAGAGCCCGCCGTCGTTCGCCCCGGTGCGGTCGGTAAGCAGCGCCAGGCGGATCGCGGACGGACCCGGCTCCTGGAGCACGCCCATGTCCTGCGAGCGATGGAGACTGCGGCCCCGCATCGCCACCTGGCGGTACGACTGCCCGATATCGCGATCGAGCACGCCGCCGTCGAGCGTGAGCGACGCGCCGGCGGCGTCGAACCGGGCCGAACGGTAGAGCTTGGAGGGGGTCCAGGGCGCCAGCCCCTCCTCGCGCTGCAGCTCGGGAAAGCGGGCCGGATCGCCGGCGACCGTGAAGGCCTCCTGCGCCGCCCACCCCGCCATCTGATGCTGGCCGTGACCGTCCCTCGGCGTGCCGGAGAAAATCGAGATGATGATCTGGGGCTGAAACCGGCGAACGATCCGTACCACGTCCTTGAGCACCGAATCACGGGGCCAGAACCGCGAAGCCTCTTCGATGTTCTTGGAGAAGCCGAAGTCGAAGGCTCGCGTGAAATACTGGCGGCCACCGTCGAGCATGCGGGCGCCCAGCAGCTCCTCGGTGCGAATCAGGCCCAGCGGTTCACCCAGCTCGGGCCCGATCAGATTCTGGCCCCCTTCACCGCGGGACAGCGAAAGGTACGCCGCCTCCGCTCCCTGCCCCCGCACCAGCACGGTGAGCAGCTCGGTGTCCTCGTCATCGGGGTGCGCGGCGATCATCAGCGCGCGCTTGGTGTGCCCCAGCATCCGCTCCGCCTGCCGCAGCGCCACCGTGCCCCCGGTGGAGGGACCCAGCGCTTGTTGCCCGGCGAGAACGCCGGGCACGGCAAGCAGCAGCCAGCCTGCCACGCGGGCCACTGGAGCGGGCACGGTCACCCGCCTTCCTCAGGCCCGTCGTCCCGATCGCGAGTGGGGTTTCTGGTGGTGCCATACTTCCGTCCGAAGATGAAGGCGAGGACGAAGCAGATCAGCGCCACCACCAGAAGAACCTGCCCGAATCCGGTGGCGACGCCATATAGCAGGAGGAGCATCCCGGTGGAGACCCCGATGGTGCCGACGGCGCGGAGCAGCTCGTCCAGATTTTTCCAGTTGGTCTCCCGGGCCCAGTAGATCGACGCGCCGAGGCCCAGCAGGCCCAGCAGCATGATCCCGTACCAGATGACGATCCAGAACCCCCGGCCAGCTACCATCCCGCCTCCTCGAGTCAGTCAGTGCCGGCGCAGCGCGCGCAGGGGCAGTCCCGGCGCAGCCGGTCGAAGGTGTAGATCCCGGTGCCGTGGCCATCGCTCCAGCGGACCTTGAGCCCGTAGGCGCCCACCAGCTGGATCTGGAGCGGACGCACATCCTCCGGCACCCGGGCCGGGTCCAGGAGCGGACGTCCGCTCATTTCCTCGACGCATTCGGCGCAAGGGCAGGACAGCCGGAGAGCCCGGGCCCGATAGAGCGCCCGATGGCCGGCCTGGTCCCATTCGATCAGTACGCCGTCGTCGCGCCGGGAAATCGACACCGGAAGCGGATGCACCACAGCCACTGCTTCATCCCTTATCTTAGAGGGCTTGCTCGACCATCGCATTCCGACGGAGCCGCCCCGATATGTCGACCGCCACTCCCGACGCCTTCGGCAGCCGAGCCGACCTGACGCTCGACGGCGAGCGCGCGGTGATTTTCCGCTTGGGCGAGCTGGAGCGCAAGGGCGTGGGTTCGCTGGATCGCCTTCCCTTCTCGATCCGGGTTCTGCTGGAGAACGCCTTGCGTCATGCCGGCCGCGGACCGGTGACTCCGGAGCATGTCGAGTCCCTCGCCAGGTGGAACCCGAGCCCCGGCTCGGGAGGTGAAATCCCCTTCATGCCGGCCCGGGTCGTGCTCCAGGATTTCACCGGCGTGCCCTGCGTGGTAGACCTGGCGGCGATGCGGGACGCGATGGCCAGGATGGGGGGAGACCCGGGTCGAATCAACCCTGTGGTGCCCTGTGATCTGGTGATCGATCACTCGGTGCAGGTGGACCACTATGGAACGGCCGACGCGTTCCGCCAGAACGTAGTGCTGGAATTTGAGCGTAATGCCGAGCGCTATCAACTCCTCAAGTTCGCCCAGCGGGCTTTCCGGGACTTCCGGGTGGTGCCCCCCGGAACCGGCATCGTGCACCAGGTGAATCTGGAATATCTGGCTCCGGTGGTGCAGCTCCGCGAGCAATATGGCGCCCGGACCGCTTATCCCGATACCCTGGTCGGCACCGACTCCCACACGACGATGATCAATGGCCTGGGCGTTTTAGGCTGGGGAGTGGGCGGAATCGAGGCCGAGTCGGTCATGCTGGGCCAGCCCTACTTCATGCTGGTGCCGGAGGTCGTGGGGGTACAGCTCACTGGCGACATGCCGGTCGGCACCACGGCCACCGATCTGGTGCTCCGGATCACCCAGATGCTCCGGAGGCAAGGGGTGGTGGACAAGTTCGTGGAGTTCTTCGGACCCGGACTATCCCGGCTGGGGCTTGCCGATCGCGCCACGATCGCCAACATGGCGCCCGAATATGGCGCCACCGTAGGCTTCTTCCCGGTAGATGTTGAGGCCGTCGGCTACCTGGAACGGACCGGCCGGGAGCGGGAGGCCGCCCGGACCGAACAGTACTGCAAGGAAGTGGGCCTGTACCGCACCGACGCGACCCCGGACCCCGAATTCACCACCACGCTGTCGCTCGATCTGGGCACCATCGAGCCGAGCCTGGCGGGGCCCCGGCGGCCCCAGGACCTGGTGCCACTCCGGGAGCTCAAGAAGAATTTCGCGGTCTCCCTGCCCGGGCTGATGACGGCCGGAACCCCCAAGGAGCGGCGGGCCGTGGCCGAGGCGAATTACTCGCGCTGGGTCGGCGAGGGAGGGTCCAATGCGACCGTCGTCAGGGCGCAGGAGGCGCCTCCAGTGCCGGAGGTCGCCCTGGATGAGCGCAGCGTCCCCCACCACGATGGACTGGTGGTGATCGCGGCGATCACCAGCTGCACCAACACCTCGAACCCTTCCGTGATGGTGGGCGCGGGGCTGCTGGCCCGGAAGGCGCTCGAGAAGGGCCTGACCAGCAAACCGTGGGTCAAAACCAGCATGGCGCCCGGCTCCCGGGTGGTCACCGCCTATCTCGAGGCAGCCGGGCTGATGCCGGACTTCGAGCGGCTGGGATTCAACGTCGTCGGATATGGCTGTACCACATGCATCGGCAACAGCGGTCCGCTACCGGAGCCGGTGGCGAAGGCCATCGAAGAGTGCGACATGGTGGCGGTCGCGGTCCTCTCAGGCAACCGGAATTTCGAGGCCCGAATTCATCCGCTGGTCCGCGCCAACTATCTCGGCTCTCCGATGCTGGTGGTCGCGTTCGCCCTGGCTGGACGGGTCGACGTTGATCTGGTCACCCAGCCGCTCGGCACCGGCGCGGACGGACAATTCGTCTTCCTCAAGGACCTCTGGCCGTCGGCGGACGAGATCCGCACCACGATGGCCGCCTGTCTCAAGCCCGAGCTCTTCAAGACGCGCTACGCCTCGGTGTTCGAGGGCGACGACGAGTGGCGCGAGCTCACGGTGCCCGGCGGCGACCGCTTCGGGTGGAACCCCGACTCGACGTATGTGCAGGAGCCACCGTTCTTCCAGGGGTTGGCCCCCGCGCCCAGCCGGCCGCGCGACATCCTGGGCGCCCGGGTACTGGTTTCCCTGGGAGATTCAGTCACCACGGATCACATCTCGCCGGCAGGAGCGATCCCCAAGAACGGCCCCGCCGCCCGCTATCTCCTGGAGAAAGGAGTTCCCCAGGTCGAGTGGAACACCTTCGGCGCCCGGCGCGGCAACCACGAAGTGATGATGCGGGGCACCTTCGGCAACGTGCGCATCAAGAACCTGCTGGCGCCTGAAAAGGAGGGAAACTGGACCATCCACATCCCCTCCGGCGAGGTGATGTCGATCTACGATGCCGCGATGCAGTACGCCGCCGAGCACATCCCCCTCCTGGTTCTGGCCGGCAAGGAGTACGGTACCGGCTCGAGCCGCGACTGGGCCGCGAAGGGGACCACCCTCCTCGGCGCCCGGGCCGTGCTGGCGGAGAGCTATGAGCGGATTCACCGCAGTAATCTGGTGGGGATGGGAGTCCTGCCGCTGGCGTACGAGCCGGGTGAGTCGTGCCAGGCGCTGGGCCTGACCGGATTCGAGCTATTCGCCATCACCGGCATCGCGGAAGGCCTGGTTCCCAACGGGAGGGTGACCGTTACCGCCAGAGCGGACGACGGCAAGACCACGTCGTTCCAAGCCGTGGTCCGGCTCAACTCGCCGGTGGAGGTGGAGTATATGAATCACGGGGGGATTTTGCCCCGGGTGTTGAGGAAGTTCCTGGCCGAGTAAGCGGGGAGCGGGGAGCAGGAAGCGGGAAAAGCAAAAGGGCTCCGATCTCCCGGAACCCCACGCTTCCCGCTCACTGCTTGCCGCTCACCCAACCCGGACCCTCAAGCAACCAGATCCTTGAGCCGCTCCCCAGTCTCTCCCTCGCGGAGCCGAACCAGCGCGCGGTCGCGGAGCTGACGAATCCGCTCCCGGGTGACGCCCATCATCCGGCCGATTTCTTCCAGAGTCCGGCTCTGCCCGTCTTCGATGCCGAAATACAACCGGAGCACCTTGGCGTCCCGCGGCGGGAGCGTGGCCAGCGCGGCCTCGATGTCCTGAGTCTGGCTGTTGGCCATGGTACCGGCGTCGGTGCCCTCCTGGTCGGCCGCAAAGCGCTCGATCCGCTCGTTGCCGTCTCCGTCCCGGGTGGGATGGTCCAGCCGGACCGCCTCGGAATTCAGGGCGGACAGGGACCGGACCGCCTCGGGGGTCAGGCCCGTTGCCCGAGCCAGCTCCTCGGTGGTGGGCATGCGGCCCAACTTTTCCTTGAGCAGCGTGGTGGTGCGGCCCAGCCGGGACAGGTCTGCCGTCCGGTTGAGCGGTACCCGCACCGGGCGGCCGTGCCGGGCGATAGCCGCCTGCACCGCCTGCCGGATCCACCAGACCGCATAGGAAATGAACTTTACTCCACGATCCGGATCGAATTTCCGGGCCGCCGTCATGAGCCCCAGGTTCCCCTCGCCGATCAGATCGACAAGCGGCACCCCGCGGTTCTGGAACTTCTTGGCCACCGACACCACGAAACGCACGTTGTGGCGTGCCAGCTTTTCCTGAGCCGCCACGTTGCCCCGGAACGCCTTGCGGGCCAGCTCCATCTCCTCGTCCCGGGAGAGGAGGGGCACCCGGCTGATCTCATCCAGGTAGAGATCGAGGCTTTCCCGGCCTTCATCGACCGCCTTGGCGATCTGGGCCGGCTTGACTGCGTTACGCTTGGTGCGAGGAGCTGTTGCCACGCTGCGGCCTCCTTCGTCCTTGCGTGTTTTGGCCATCCCGGGATCCGAAATTCGTCTTCGGGCCATTTCAAACCCAAGCCTTGAATATAGCACCTAAACCCCGAAAAATCAATGGGTTAGGTAAATCGATGCATTCCACAGGCTTGCGGGACTTCGCGTTTTCTGGACAGGCCGAACCACTCGGTGGATGAATCCCGGGCCACGGTCCTGGCGCAGCGTGAGTCGTCCAGATATTTGCCA
>JAYUAL010000309.1:0-1625 GCA_043741355.1 Gemmatimonadales bacterium
TTCACGTCCATATAAATTGGAAGCGCATCCAGCGGGCGGGGGTTGAGGTTGGTCGGGCTGTAGGCCAACCGGAGGCGGATCACCACCCCCTCGAGGTCCTTGCCGGTCTCGTTGGCCCAGGCCAGGTACATGCCCATTTTAGTGCCGGCCTTCATCGGGACACCGATGGACTTGGGCACGTAGGCGTCTTCGGTTTCTTGCCCAGCGCCGAAGATCCGCTCGTAGGACGGATAGAGCAGTTGGCGGCGGTCGAAGTTGATGGCAATCAGGTGGTGCACCACGCGCCGGTTCACCGGCCGACCCATGCCGTCGACGATCTCGATCGCGAAGCCCCGGAACCACCCGTCCACCGGCCACTCGAACCGGATCACCGGCGTGTTGTGGTCCTCCATCATGTTCATCTGCTCGTGCTTCATGTCGGCGGGCATGGCCATGATGGAGAAGGGACCGGCCGAGACTACGACCTCCTTGTGGGAGGCGTCGAGGCGGACCTGGGCCAGCGGCGTGCTATCCCGAAGGAGCCCGGTAGCGATCGTGGACATCAGCAGAACGGACAGCATGGGTGCTCCCTGCGTGGTCGTGGTAAGGTCCTCGCCAAAAAAGCTAAGGCGTCCGCCCGCGCGCTACAACACCGTGGGGCATTTGGTTTTATCAATGTTCGGGACGCTCGGCGTGGCTGCTCCGGCTACGGCCCAGGGCCGCTCGATCCCGCTTCCCAACGACATCGTGCCGTTCGAGTTCCCGCTGGCCTCGTCCCGGACCAGCGCCATGGTGGGCCGGGTCTTCTACGCCGGCAAAGGCGACTCCAAGTTCGGCGCCGAGGCCGAGGCCGAGGCCGGCCTGGGGGAGATCTGGCCGATTCTGGCGGTCCAGCGCGGCCGGGTACCGCTGACCCTGCACATGGGCGTCGAGGTCTATGGCCGGTTTTCCCTGGGCGACCGGGCCTCGGCGCTGATCAGCAACGACTGGAATGTCAACGCCATTTTGACCGCCGACTTCCGGCGGGTTCGGCTGGCGCTTGAGGCCTACCACGAAAGCAGCCACCTGGGCGACGAGTACCGGGACCGCTTTCCGGGGCCGCGGGTCAACTGGTCCCGGGAGATCGTTGGGCTCTGGGCCAGCTATCGGGCCGGGCTGGTGAAGCTGCATGCCAATGCTTCGTACGCCGCGATCGACGCGATGGATTTGAAGCGGGGGGCGCTCTCCGCCGCGGCCGACTATCAGGGCAAGCCGGGGGGCCTGCTGGGCGGCTCGGCGCGGACCATCCTGGCGGTGAACGCCGATGCGCAGGGGTACACCGACTGGAAGGTGACCTGGTCGGGCCGGGCCGGTTTCCGGTTTGCCGACCCGCAGGGGCGGCGGGGGTTTGCGCTGTTGTTCACCTGGCTGGACGGCATGAGTCCGCAGCGGCAGTTCTACTTGGAGAAGGCGCGGTACTACGGAGTGGAGGTGCGGTTCGATCTGTGACGGGAAGACGGGAGGACGTCTGTCCTCCCATTCGCCTGCCATAAAGGCATAAAATCGGGGCACGTTCGATGCAAAAGCGTGACTCCGACCCGCTTGACAAGCCGCTCGCGCGGCTTAACTTACGCCCCGGAACTGGCACTCCGACACGATGAGTGCTA
>JAYUAL010000310.1:0-9494 GCA_043741355.1 Gemmatimonadales bacterium
ATGTCTTCGGACAACCCCTTGGGAACGGTATCAGCTTCGATGTCGGTGACGAAGCCGTACTTGTACTCTCGATTGACCAGCGACTCTACCGGGCTACTCATCGATCCCCTCTTCCCCGACCCGTGGAGCCCTCTGGTACGACGGGCACCTGAGTCCAATTGAAAGTAAATCCTAAGTAAAATAGTCGGGATTGTCAAAATTACGGAAGGGCTGGAAAGGCAAGGAGTTATGGCAAGATGCGAGGATGGACGATTCAGGGGGTCAAGAAGTCTCCCGGCGGCTCCCGACAGTCGCGGTACTATGGTAGTTGTATACACTACTCGTAATTGTCGTCCTCGAAGGACCCGGCTGCTGCATCCTTCACCCTAGACCGACCCCCCTGCCCCTCAATCCTGAATCCTGGCCCCTCGACCCTGCTCTCTTGAGGATTCCCGCCGGAAGCCGGAGATTATCGGGTATGACGATCCATCGCATCCGGCTTCTGGGTCACCCGATTCTCCGGACCCCCTGTCAGCCCATCACCAAGCCGCGCTCGACTGCGGTGCGGGTGATCGTGGACGATCTGCGTGAAACGCTGCGCGACTGGCAGTCGCGCTTTGGGGGCGGGCGGGCGATCGCCGCGCCACAGATCGGCGCACCGGTGCGAATCCTCCACGTGGAGATGGACCAGCCCTGGACGCTGATCAATCCGGAAGTGGTGGACATCGGCACCGAAGATTTCACCGTGTGGGACGATTGTTTCTCGTTCCCCAATCTGCTGGTCCGGGTGCAGCGGGCCCACCACGTCCGAATCCGCTATCAGGACTTGAAAGGCGAAACCCACGAGCAGGACCTGGAGCGGGACCGGGCCGAACTCCTGCAGCACGAGATCGACCATCTCGACGGTGTACTCGCAGTGAACCGGGCCCACGGGCCGGACCCTTTCTGCCTGCGCGAGGAGTGGAACCGCCTCTACACCGCATCAGACCGCTACGGAGAACTGGAGCTTCGCTCCGAGCAGATGCCCACGCCGCTCTCCTCCCCGCCGTAATCGAGCGGTTTCCATGGGACAGGTGGTCGAATTCCCGGCCAACGGCCATAGGGTCTCCGGCTATCTCGCGATACCCCCATCGCGCGGGGGCCCCGGCGTGCTGGTCATGCAGGAGTGGTGGGGGCTGGTCGATCACATCAAGGACGTCTGCGACCGCCTGGCGCGCGAGGGGTTCGTCGCGCTGGCTCCGCCCCAACGTGCGGGTCGACCCGGCGAAATTGAAAGCGCCGCTGCTGGCGCACTTTGCGAAGCGGGACAACTCGGTCAAGGAGGCCGACGCACACGCACTGGTGCACCGGATCGAAACGGCGGGACGCTCAGTCGAGGCACATTATTACGACGCTGACCACGCCTTCTTCAACGACACACGCCCTACCGTGTACGACCCACAATCCGCCCGAGCTGCGTGGGATCGGACCCTGGGGTTTCTTCGCGCGCACGTGATCTAAAACCAGCGCCCCACCCGGATGAAGGCCGCGCGCCGGCCGTTGGACGCGAAGCCGTACTCGAAGGCCACCGGCCCGATGGGCGTCGCGGCACCCGCACCCAGCCGGATCCCCGCCAGCCAGGTCTCCCCCGTGAAGAGCGGGCCGCCGCTCGCCGATCTTCCCGCAGCCACCAGCATACGGAGCGCGACCGGGCCCCTGACCTGCCAGGCGCTTTGGACCCGGGCGAAGACTTCGCGATCGCCCCGACGCTCCCTGACATGCAATCCGGGAAAACCATCGTCGCCCCCCAGTTCGAACGCCATATGAATCGGCAACCGGCGGCCCATGCCGAGCCGGACTTCGGGGACCAGAGTCAGGCGCCCGGAACCGATCGCAGTCCCCAAGGTGACGCGAGCGGATTGGTAGTCGCCAGTCCAGATCAGCTCGAAGCTTCCCTCGGCCCGGCGCCCCGGTTCCAGCCGTGCGCTAAGGAAGGTGCCGCCGGTGGAGCGGGTCTCGCCTGCGGGAGTGCGCCAGGTGGCCACGCGGCCTCCAGCCCGGATCCTCCACGCGCCAAGCCGGGCCCATTCGGCACCGGCGAACGCGCTGGCCTCTCGAGCCTCCAGCTTTTCGAAGTTGTTGCCGTCGGGAGTGAACTGCCGCACGGCTTCGGACAACAGTCGGAAGGAAGCAAGCGGCGTCAAGCTCATTCGGCCCACGCCGAAATGAGTCAGCAACGTTCCGTTGAGGTCACTCCTGAACCGGCCCAACGAGACAACCGCGCTGCCCGCGATGCCCCGCACCGAGAAACGGTCGAGCGCGGCAAGCCAGAGCCGTCCGCCGAGATCGTGATCGTAGGCCAACCCGAGGCCGGCCACTCGGTGGGCGGCGGGGGTGATCTGCGCTCGAAACGCGATCGTATCAGCTCCGCCCACCGGTCCGAGCCAAACTTCGCGGAAGGTCTCGAGGTTGGGAACCTCGGAGAGTTGCGCCTCAAGCGCCGCCACCTCGAGCCGCTGCCCCCTCGCGAGTCCGAAGACCCGGCCCATCGTTTCGCTGTCGCGGGCGTTGCCGTTGACAACCTCCCAACCGCGGAGCCTGGTGGGGAGCGGGGGGACAGCAGGCGCCGGACGCCGGGGGAGACAAGAGATTTTCCGCAGGATCGAGTCGGCCGCGGCCCGCCCATTCTTCACCAGGCGGTCTCGGTTCCCGGCCTGGAAATCGAGGTTGCCGAAGCCGTGGACGTCCGGCCGGATGTAGACATCGCCCGGCCCGAGCGCCGGCATCGGCTGGGTAAAGAGAAAACCGGCCAGCCGCCCAGCCACCGCGCCCGGAGAGGTCATATCGGCGCTGTCCAATTGGAACAAATCGTCTTTGAGGTCCACCACAATCAATCGCCGCGCGCCCGCGGACCGCGCTGCTTCGATCGGCAAGTTGGCCGAAATGCCGCCGTCGATGAAATAGCGGTCCCCAATCCGCTCCGGCGTATAGACGAGGGGTATCGCGATCGAGGCCCGGACCGCCTGGGCAAGATCGCCGCCCTTGAGCGCGACTGCTTCCCGGGTCCGGAGGTCGGTGGCCACCGCCCGGAACTGGATCGGGAGCCGGTCGAAGTCGCCGCGCGCCAGAAGGTTGCCCCGCAGGAGGATCCGGTTGAGCAGGGCGTTGGTCCGGAGTTCTGAAGCGCCTCGGGTGACCAGCGAAAACCCTCGTGGACCCTGCTCCCAGAGCAGGAGCGGGAGCCGCGTCCCCCAGTCGTGCGGCGTCCAGTTCGCGAAGCTCCCGGCGACGTCCACTGGAGGCAGCGCGCGGGTGATCGAATCGATCTGCCGACCGGAGAAGCCGCTGGCATAAAGCGCACCGAAGATCGAGCCGATACTGGTACCTACGACCAGATCGGGGCGCACACCGAGACTGTCGAGCGCCCGAAGGACACCGATATGGGCAAAGCCCTTGGCACCGCCGCCGGCCAGGACCAGGGCGACGGGACCGTTGGGGCATTGCTGCCCCTGGAGCGGCGAAGCAGCGATCAATGCCGCCGCGAGCAGGCGCAATGGGGTACGCATGGGGAAAAGCTAACCCCGGCTCCCCTTGCGGTACGCGGCCCGGTTCCTTAGTTCTCTAATTCTGTCCCCGAGCCGGAGCAATTGCGGGGACGCCCAACGTCCACTCGGGGAGACGCGCAGTCATGGCGTATGTGATAACCGAAGCGTGCATCGGCACCAAGGACAAAGCCTGCGTCGACGTGTGTCCGGTCGACTGCATTTATGAGGGCGAAGACCAGCTCTACATTCACCCCGACGAGTGCATCGATTGCGGGGCGTGCGAGCCGGAGTGCCCGGTTACGGCGATTTTCCCCGAAGAGGACGTTCCGGCGAACCTCGAGGGCTTCATCGAGAAGAATCGGGAAGTATTCAATTCAGATGTCCCACCGGGGAGGCCGAAGAAGTAGGGAGCCAGGAGTCAGGGGAAAAGCAGGAAGGCGGCGCTCGATGTATCGAGCGTCGCCTTTTGCTTCTTCCTGACCCCTGACTCCTGACCCCTAAGAAGCGGGCGACCCGCGAGGCCGGCTATGTGCCGACCCCGGGGTCGTTGGGAGAGAAACCTGCATGAGGCTTGGCAGTGATCCGATATAGAGCATCGGTTCGGCCCGCCATAGTAATAGACGCCCGGGCCCTGGAAATGGTTTCATGCGATCGACTGGAGGAACTTGAGAATCGCCCGGGTAGTGGGAACCGGCTGCTCCACTCCCGGCAAATGGCCGGCGCCGGGAATCTCCATGAGGCGGGCGCCGGGAATCGCCGCCGCCATTCCCTGCGCGATCGCGGGAGGCGTGATCATGTCTTCTGCGCCGACCAGCACGAGTGTTGGCACGCCCGTCAGCGTCCCAAGCCATGACGTGCTGTCGGGGCGCTCGCGCATGGCCGAAAGGGCGCCCACAATGCCGGGCACCGGCGTTCGTAGAATGGTCGTGCGGATGCGCTCGATGATCTCCGGAGAGACCTGCGGAGTGAAGAAGCGCGGCAGCATCGCCTCCGCCGCGGCGATGGCGCCCAACTCCCGAACCCGTCCGATCAGGGTGTCCCGGGCGCGGCGCCCATCGGCGTTGTCCGCCTCTGCCCGGGTATCGACCAGGATGAGTCCGCGGACCCGCTCGCGCCAGCGCCGCACAAACTCGAAGGCGATGTAGCCGCCCAGCGAGTGTCCGCACAACACGACCTCTCCTTCGCCCAGCGCATCGAGCAGGCCGAGCAGATCCTCCGCATAGGTGCTCATCGAGTAGCCCAGATCGGGGGCATCGGACCGGCCCATGCCGCGCAGGTCAGGGGCAATGCGGCGATAGCCGGTCAAGGTGTCGATCTGGTGCTGCCAGATGGTGCGGTCGAGCGGAAAGCCGTGCACGAAGAGAATGCTGGGGCCGGAGCCGCGGTGCTCTACGGCCAGGCTCACCCCATTCACGGTGAGCCGGTCGGCCGGCTCGGTGCTGGGTCGCGCGTTGAAGAGCTCCCCCACCTCCTCGGGCACGAGAATGGGCCGGCCCTCGCGATCGATGCAGACGAAGACGAACTCGGCGGTCGCGATGAGATTCCCGTCGCTGGCCCGGCGCACGGTCTGCCGCATGGTGAAGCTGGTGCGGCCGTGGTGCACCACGGCCTGATGCACCCGGAGGATGTCCCCCGGAAAGGCCGGGGCGTGATAGTCGATCACCGTCTTGCGCACGGCGGGCCACGCCCCGTGGCGGGTGAACACGTCCATGCCCGGCCCCCGGGCCATCACGTCCCAGCGGGCCCGTTCGAACACGCGAAGAAACGACGCCTGATTCAGGTGTCCGAACGCATCGCAATCATCGGGATAGACGACTTGTTCGACGTCGGCGAGGTTCATGCAGGACGCTCCGGGAATGCCTTAAGGTACGCCGGTATCTGCCGGACTCGCTACTATTCGGCCCGTGAACGACTCCCCTCTGCGCCTCATCGAAGACTCCGCCGAGTTCGCGACTATGCTCCGGCGCCTCCGCAACGAGCCCACCGTAGCCATTGACACCGAGGCCGCAAGCTTTCACCGCTACCGCGACCGGGTCTATCTCGTCCAGTTATCGACCCGTGACGAAACCCACCTGGTCGACCCACTGGCCCTGCCAGGTTTGCCGGGCTTCGGGGAGCTGCTAGCCGATCCCGCCATTGAAAAGCTGTTTCACGATGCCGACTACGACCTCCGGCTCCTGGGATATGAGTTCGGGTTCACCGCGACCAATTTGTTCGACACGAGGGTCGCGGCGCAGTTTCTGAACGAGCCCGGCATCGGCCTCGCCGCATTGCTCGAGAAGTACATCGGGGTGCGGCCCGACAAACGATTTCAGCGGGCCGACTGGTCGGCGCGCCCACTCACCCAGCCGATGCTCGAGTACGCCGCGATGGATACCCGGCACCTGCCGGACCTGCGCGACCTGCTGCGGGACAAGTTGCTCGCGCGGGGGCGGCTCGAGTGGGTACTGGAGGAGTGTGCGCTGCTCACAGCGGTGCGCTGGCCCGACCCGGCTCCCCCGGAAGAGGCCGCGCTCGCGGTCAAAGGCGTCCGCGCCCTCACCCCCCGCGCCCAGGCCTTGTTTCGGGAACTCTACGTCTGGCGGGCGCGCACCGCCCACGCCCTGGACCGGGCCGCCTTCCGGGTAATGGGAAATGAGGCGCTCTTCGCGCTCGCGCAGCAGCCCCCGCCGGACCAGGCCGCCCTTGCGGGAGTCAAAGGCGTTGGGCGGGAGGTGGCCGAGCGCCGCGGAGCGGAGGTCATGGCCGCGATCCGGGGTGGGCTCGCGCTGCCAGAGGCCGAGCTGCCTCGCTTGCCCCGCGGCCCCCGCCACCGTCCCGACCCAGTGTTCGACGCGCGGCTCGAGCGGCTGAAGGCGCTCCGCGCCGACCTGGCCGCCCGCGAAGATCTGGCTCCCGGCGTGCTTTGTCCGAATTGGCTGCTTGAGGCCATCGCCCGCGGGGTACCAACTAACCTGGAGGAACTAGGCAAGGTCGAGGGAATACGTCGCTGGCAGGTTGGGGCGATCGGACCCAACCTATTGAAGGCCATGTAGTAGTTGTCTTTACAACAGCCATCGCGCGTGGGCGAAAATCAGCCTCGATCCCCCTTTGACGAGTCTCCAGCCAACTGCTTACACCCCTGCCGCCAGGCAGGAACGCTCGACCAGCAGGCGCCTGACCGCCGCGCAAAGGAAGCGGCGTTCAACGGCCTGCTCAAGGGAGGGGACCGGCAGTCGGTGGATCTGCTGCTGGGAATCGCCCGGACGGAGACCGACCTGACGGTGCGGCGGTCGTCAATCTCCCGGCTGGGACGCCTGGAGGCTGCTCGGGTCAAGGACTTCTTGAAGGAGCTGGTGAACCCCTAACCGAGGAACGCGCGGACGCGGGGATCCATCTTCTCCGGTGTCCAGTAGGGTTCCCACACCAGATCGATCGTCACGCTCTTCACGCCCTCCAAGTCTTCGAGGACCAGTTTGGCATCTCCCATGATCTCGGCGCCGGCGGGGCAACCGGGTGAGGTGAGGGTCATCTTCACCGTCACGTCCCCCTGGTCGCTCACGATAGCCTCATACACCAGCCCGATATCGATGATGTTGAGCCCGAGCTCGGGGTCCTTCACCGCGCGGAGGGCCTTCTTCACGGTGTCGGGCGTCAGGATGGTGCTTGAGGGGTCCATGCCTTCGGTGGCCATGAGAGAACAATGGGCTTCCGCGACCCGCCGGTCAATGTTGGATTGTTCGGATGACCATGTCGGACAGTGCGGTGCGCAGGCTGTGCAGCGCGGTGATCGAATGTCGAACCCTCGGCTCGAGGCTGCGATTGGTGAGGAAGACCAGGAATAGATCGCGCGTCGGATCGACCCAAAGCATGGTGCCGGTCCATCCGCTGTGTCCGAAAGTATGGGCTCCCGCCAGCTGTCCGTAGATCGAGGGAACCGGTCCGCGCTTTTCCGGCGTGTCCCACCCCAAGACCCGGCTTCCGCTCTGGGCCGATCGGCGAAGAAATTCACGCAGGGCGGTTGCCGAGACCCACGGCCCATCTGGGGTGCTGCCCTCTCGAAGCCAGACTTGAGCAAACCGCGCCACATCGTCACCGGTGGAAAACAGTCCTGCGTGCCCGGCAACACCGCCCAGAAGATTAGCGTTGTCGTCATTGACCCGCCCCGAGACCGGCCGGCCCCGTGCGCTCCAGCTCGGCGCCACCGAGAGTCCCGGAGAAAGCGCGGGTGTGAAGGCGGTCGACGAGAGCCTGAGAGGCGCGAACACTTCACGCTCCGCGAACGCATCGAGCGGCTCGCCCGCTACCGCTTCCACCAGAACACCGAGCAGCATCGCGTTGAGGTCGCTGTACTGCGGCGAGGACCCCGGAATACGCACCGGCGCGGCATTGTAGAGCAACTCGAGGGCCAGGGCTCGGCTACCGGCCAGACGATAGAGCGCCAGGTAGGGTCGGAGCCCGCTGGTATGATCGAGAAGCATCCGCACCGTAATCAACTCGCGCCCGGCACCGGTGAAGCGAGGGAGATATCGAACGACCGGAGCATCGAGGCTCACCCGACCCTGATCTACCAGCACCAGGACCGCGCTGGCCGTCGCCACGACTTTTGTGAGAGAGGCGAGGTCCCAGCGGGTCTCGTGCGCCGAGGGTCTGGCCGCACCGCGGGCCCAGCTCAAATGGCCGAAGCCCCTGGCGTAGAGCACCGTGTCCCGCCGCCCGATCACCACCACGGCGCCAGGGTAGACCCCCTGCCGGATCCCCCGCTCCACCAGCGGCCCCACTCCAGCGAAGGCGGGCGTCGCAGCGGGACGGGGGGCTTGGAGAAGCAGCATGCCGAGCAGGAATGCCGAGGTCATGGGGTGATAACTTCGCGTACCGTACCGAGAGGTAGCTCATACAACAACGTTAGGGTCGAACGATCCCGCTGGCTCAGGCGAGCGGTGCGGGTCACCGGAAACATGACATCCTCGGGGTTGGCCGAATGCGCCAGGCCCATGGCGTGGCCGACTTCGTGTACCGCCACCGCAAGAAGTCCCGGATTCGGGATGGGCCGGCCCGCTTGGTCTCGCCGCGCGAGGGTAATGACCGCGGAATGAATGGAACCGTCCCCGGTCCATTGCAGGTCGGTCTGGCCAGCCCGTTCTCCGGAGAGCTGGTCGCTGCCTCGCACCACGATCTGCGCGCCCGTGGTGTCCGTCGTCACGGTGAAGCGGAGGCTGAGCCCGGCCTCTTCCCAGATGGCCACGGCTCGGCGCATCACCGCCACGAGGCCGGCATGGTATTGGCCTGAATCGCCGGGGGGAATGGCGATGACGAAGCGGGTTCCGGCGCGGTCGGGCCACCGGCGCACCACGGAATCGGTTTCGGTAAACAGTGAGTCGAAATACGTCATCCGCGAGGCGCGGGCCAGGCGGCGGCGTCCTTCGAGCCGGGCCAGCAGATCGATCGTAGGAGTGCCACTGGCCTGCGGAACAGCCGTTGTCACGGGCGGCGGTGCTGGCGGCCTTCGCTCCGGTGTCGATACGACCTTCACCGGCTTGCGCTCCGGTCCCGCGGCAGCGGGCCGGTTGAGCCGGCCTATGGCGAGGAGCGCAAGAAGAACCGCGAGCGCGAGCAGGAGGGAGCGGGACATGGCTGTCCCGAAATATGGAGCGTCGGGACCGGTGGTCGCCACCCTGCGGCGCAACTGGCGTCGAGCCGGGGTGCGGCCTACCATTCTGGCTTGCAGATTCCTCATTCTTTCCTCGCCTGATCGCGGTGCGCCCACCTCGCGAGATGCGTCCGTGCTGATGTCGGAACGGGCCGCCCTGCTCGTTATCCGGTTCCGCTGGCTGATCGTGGCACTCTGGACGGTGATCGGGGCGGCGGGTCTGATCCGCTCGCCGGGAACCGCGGAGCTCTTGAGCGTGCGGGGCGGGTCCGACCGGGAAACCGAAGCGGCCCGGGCCGACCGGCTGCTCAACAGCCGCTTTGCGCGGCCGTTCAGCGAGTTCTTCGCGGTGGCCATCGAAA
>JAYUAL010000311.1:0-1620 GCA_043741355.1 Gemmatimonadales bacterium
GTCGACATTTCGCACGCCATGGAATTGATCGAGGCCGCCTTCCGGGCCGGGGGCAGGCTGTTCTACGTCGGCGCCGGGACCAGCGGTCGGCTCGGTGTGCTGGATGCGTCCGAGTGTCCTCCAACCTTCGGCGTCCCGCCGGAGATGGTCACCGGCGTCATCGCCGGGGGATACTCCGCGCTGGTCCAGTCGATCGAGGGCGCCGAGGACGATCCCGATCAGGGTATCGCCGAGATGGATTCCCGCCAGGTCGGCCCCACCGACGTGGTCCTGGGCATTGCCGCAAGCGGCACCACTCCCTTCGTGCGGGCGGCGCTGGGGCGGGCCCGGACCCTCGGCGCGCGCACAGTATTCCTCACCTGCTCCGAGCCGCCCCGGGTTCTACTGGACACCTGCGATGTCACCATTGTCGTGCGTACCGGCCCCGAGGTCGTCACCGGCTCGACCCGGATGAAGGCGGGCACCGCTACCAAGCTGGTGCTGAACACGCTCACGACCGGCGCGATGATCCGGCTGGGCAAGACCTACGGGAACCTCATGGTGGACCTCAAGGCCACCAACGCGAAGCTGGTGGATCGGGGCGAGCGTATCGTGATGGAGGTAGCCGGGGTGGATCGCGCGACGGCACGGCGGGCCATCGACGCGGCTGAGGGACGAGTGCGCACTGCGATCGTCATCGCCAGCCAAGGCTGCTCCCCCGAAGCGGCCGAGGCGTTGCTGGCGCGGCACGACAACCGGCTCCGTCCGATCCTGGGCGGTCCGCCCCCGGTGGAGGACCGATGACCGAGCGTCCGACCCTGGCCGTAGGGCTCATGTCGGGTACTTCCCTCGATGGCATGGACGCCGCGCTGGTCCGGTTTCTCGGGCCCACCCAGGTCGAGCTGGTGGCCTTCGCGCACCGCCCCTATCACCCGGAGGAGCGCCGCGAGATCGAAGAAGCAATCGAGAAGCAGAGCGGCGGCGCGCGCCGTCTGGCGCATCTGCACGCGCGCATCGCGGAATGGGCGGTGGAAGCGGTGGACCAGGTGCTCGCCCGGGCCCACCTGCCCGCGGCGTCGCTCGACCTGATCGCATTCCACGGCCAGACCATCTGGCATGAGCCGCCCATCGTCACCTGGCAGCTGGGTGAGCCGGCCCTGCTTGCCGAGCGGTTCGGCGTCCGGGTCGTCTCGGGTTTTCGTGGCAGGGATGTGGCCGCGGGAGGCGAAGGCGCACCGCTGGTGCCGATCGCCGACGTGCTGCTGTTCGGCGCGGACTGCGGCCCCAGAATTCTGCTCAACATCGGTGGCATGGCCAACCTCACGCTGGTCGCGCGGCGCGCCGTGGAAGAAGGGAGCTACGCCTTCGATACCGGCCCGGGCGTCGCCGTGATCGACGCGGTGGCGCGCCTGATCGATCCGTCGCTCTCCTGCGACAAAGACGGCACGCTGGCCGCGCGGGGCCGGCCGGATGAAGCGCTGCTCGCCGAGCTGCTGGCCGACGAATTTTTCCGGCAGGAGCCGCCCAAGAGCACCGGGCGGGAACGGTACGGCGCCAGCTACGCCAAGGCTCTGTACTCGCGGTTGCCGGGAGCGGACGCCGTGGCCACCGCCGTCGAGCTCACCGCGCGGAGCATCGCGG
>JAYUAL010000312.1:0-9470 GCA_043741355.1 Gemmatimonadales bacterium
GGCATGGCCGCATACCAGCTTGCGGTGGCCGGCCTCAAGGTCCTGGTACTCGAAGCGGGGCGGCAGTACGACCCGGTCGCCGAGACGCCGATGTTCAACCTGCCCCGCCAGGCTCCGCTCCGGGGCGGCGGTACCCGCGACAAGCCGTTCGGGTTCTACGACGCGACGGTGGATGGCGGGTGGGAGGTTCCGGGCGAGCCGTACACCACGGCGCCGGGAAGCCAGTTCAGCTGGTGGCGGGCGCGGATGCTGGGAGGCCGCACCAACCACTGGGGGAGAATTTCGCTCCGGATGGGCCCCTACGATTTCAAGCCGAAGGGCCGGGACGGGCTGGGCGCCGACTGGCCGATGACCTACGAGGACGTGGCGCCGTACTACGACAAGACCGAAATGCTGGTCGGCATTTACGGAGACAACAACGGCCTCGAGAACACCCCCGACTCCTCCCCCGGCGTGCTGATGCCACCGCCGGCGGCCCGGCCGTCGGAGCTGCTGACGAAGCAGGCCTGCGGTCCGCTCCGCATCCCGGTGATTCCGGCCCACCGCGCGGTGCTGACGGTGCCGCAGGAGGCCGCGGCGCTGGCGCGGAAGCTTCATCCCGGCAATCCGCTGGCCCGCCGCGTGCTGGCGGATTCGATGCGGAGTCGTCAGGCGTGCTTCTGGGCTACCGAGTGCGGTCGGGGCTGCTCCATCAAGGCGAATTTCCAGAGCACCACGGTGCTGCTGCCCCCCGCCCTCGCTACCGGCAACTGCGACATTGTGGCGGACGCGATGGTGCGCGAGGTGACGGTAGACCAGAGCGGCAAGGCCACCGGGGTGCACTACATCGACAAGGTCACCCGCACCGACCGGCACGCCAGCGCCAAGGTGGTCGTGCTCGCGGCCAGCGCCTGCGAGACCGCGCGGATCCTGCTCAACTCGAAGAGCCACCGGTTTCCCAACGGCCTCTCCAACGCCAGCGGCCTGGTCGGCAAATACCTGATGGATACCGTGGGGGCGGGGCTCTCGGGCCAGATCCCGGCGCTCGAGCATCTCCCGCCGTACCACTATGATGGCGCGGGCGGGATCCACATGTACATGCCCTGGTGGCTCTACCAGCAGCAGCTGGCCGGGCAGCTCAGCTTCGCGCGGGGCTATCACGTGGAATTCGGCGGCGGGAAGGGGCAGCCCGGCCCGGGGGTCTTCGGCGGCCTCGAATCCTACACCGAGGGCGCGTACGGCAAACGCTACAAAGAGGAAGCCCGCCGCTACTACGGCTCGTTCATGTACTTCGACGGCCGGGGCGAGATGATCCCCAACGACGACTGCTACTGCGAGATCGATCCGGACGTGGTGGACCAGTGGGGCATCCCGGTGCTCCGGTTCCACTGGAAATGGTCGGACCACGAAACCCGCCAGGCGGCCCACATGCTCAAGACCTTTTCCGAGATCATCACGGCGATGGGGGGGACCGTGGTGGGCAACCGGGTGGAGACCGACGGCGCCAAGGCGATCGCGCGGGGCGGGCAGATCATCCACGAAGTGGGCACCTGCCGGATGGGCGACGACCCGAGGACGTCGGTGCTCAACCAGTGGGGCCAGTCATGGGAAATCAAGAATCTGTGGGTGACCGATGGCGCGCCGTTCGTGTCCAATGCGGACAAGAATCCGACGCTGTCGATCCTGGCGCTGGCGTGGCGCAGCTGCGACCGTCTGGTGGACGAGATGAAACGGGGGAATCTATGAGCCACGATAGCGGCATGGAGCGGAGAGACGCCCTCAAGGCGATGGTTGCCGCGACCGGACTGCCGATCCTGGCGAACAACCTCGTGGCGCAGTCGCCCCCGGCCCCCGCCCCCGCCCCCGCCGCCCAGCGCCCTGTCACCGGTCCCCGGGGCACGGCCACCGACCCCGATCTGCTGCACCCCCGGGCGCCTTGGCCCCGCAAGCTGTCGGCCAAGGAGCTGGCCACGCTGGCGGTGCTCTGCGACACCATCATCCCAGCGGATGCGAAGAGCCCCGCCGCATCTACCGTCGGGGTGCCGGCCTACATCAATGAGTACGTGAGCGCGCCCTACGACGGGCAGATGCGGGATCTGATTCGCGTGCGGGGCGGGCTGGCGTGGCTCAATACCGAGAGCGGAGAGCGGTTCGGAAAGCCGTTCCATCGGATTTCCGCCCTCCAGCGGCAGCAGATCTGCGACGACATCTGCTTCCTGCCCAAAGCCAAGCCGGAATTTCAGGCGGCGGCGCGCTTCTTCGATCTGGTCAGGGATCTCACGGCAACGGGCTTCTACACCACCGACCCGGGAATGAAGGACCTGGGCTACATCGGCAACGTGGCGCTGCCGAAATTCCCCGAGGTGTCTCCGGAGGTCAGGTCGAAGATGGGCCTGGCCTGACGGGGGAGCGGGAAGCGCGGAGCGTTTAGCGGATCGCCTGAACCACCGCCTGGATTCTCCCCGCGTCCGTTACGGTTCGGCGGTACTCGTCGGGCTCGTAGCGCTTCCCCATGAAGACGCCGGGGCGGCGGAATTGCATCCCGCTCCGCTCGGCGGCGGCGCCCCGAAGATGGATCTCCTTCACGCCGGTGTCGCGGACGATTTTGAGCGCATTGTCTTCGTCGATACCGCCGCCCGCCAGCACCGTCACCCGCCCCGCCGACCAGCCGACCAGCTCCCGAATGACCGGAATGCCTTCCACGGCGGTATTGGCCTGTCCCGAGGTCAGGACCCGCTCGATGCCGAGCCGTGCCAGCGCCTCCATCGCCTCGATGGCGTCTGCCGCGAGGTCGAAGGCCCGATGGAACGTCACCGCCAGGGGCCGCGCGGCATTGACCAGCGCGCCGGTGATCCGTTCGTCGATCCGCCCCTCCGGCGTCAGCGCCCCGATCACCACGCCCGCCATGCCGATGCGCTTTGCTTCCGCGATATCGGCCAGCATGGTGGCGATCTCGTCCGTTTCGTAGAGGAAGTCGCCGCCCCGGGGGCGAATCAGAACGTGAATTGGTATTCCGATTTCCTCCCGGACCACCGCCATCAGTCCCGCGCTCGGTGTGGTACCGCCCTCCACCAGGTTGGTGCAGAGCTCCAGCCGCCCCGCCCCTCCGGCCGCCGCGCGCCGCGCCGAGCGCGCGGTATCGACACCGGCCTCGACCAGCACGGAACCGGTTTGGCTCATGGTGCGACAAGCTATGGACCGCGGGGCTGCGCCGCCACTCTGGGGGCGTTAGCTTCGCTGCCAGTGCCCTGGAGGAGGAGCGGGTGCGCGCGCTGCATCAGGTAATCGTCCGGACCGCCGAGGTAAGGAACGGGGCCCCGGTGTTTGCGGGGACCCGGATCCCGGTGCGGCTGTTGCTGGAACATCTGGAGCGGGGCAAGGATCTGGATGGCTTCGTCGCCGCGCACCCCGAGCTCGAGGCGGAGGTCCTGAGAAATGCCCTTGCCCTGGGGCTCGAAGCCCTGCTGGGCGACGTGCCGCTCGAGCCGGGCCCTTCACAGCGCTCGCTGCTTCCCCGGTTGGACGCCACTGGCATCATCGTCAACGCCGAAGAACTTTCCGTGGGCCAGGTCGTAGGGAAACGGGTGCGGTGCCCCGCCTGCCGGATGCTCGTATTTCGGTCATGGCCCGAAGGGTGGGACGCCCACGCGGCCATGCGCTGCCGGGGCATCCAGGCCAGCGGACCCGAAGCCAGAAAGTCCGAGTTCAAACGCCGATACGGACAGCTCTTTCGGAGCTGAGGAGTGTACCGAACATGATCAGAAGTGTCCTTGCGTCTTTGCGTCCTTGCGTCCTTGCGTCTCTCCTCACCGCTCCACTCGCTGCGCAGACGGTCGCCGACTCGGTGCTTCCCACCGACCCGGCGGTTGCCATCGGCACGCTCCCCAACGGCATTCACTACTACATCCGGGTCAATCATCGCCCCGAGAAGCGAGCCGAGCTTCGCCTGGTGGTCAATGCCGGCTCCATTCTGGAAGACGAAGATCAGCGCGGCCTGGCCCATTTCGCCGAGCACATGGCGTTCAACGGCACCACCCGGTTCAAGAAGCAGGCGCTGGTGAACTACATCGAGTCGATCGGCATGCGGTTCGGGGCCGATCTCAATGCCGGGACCTCGTTCGACGAAACGGTCTACCAGCTCCAGGTCCCGACCGACAGTGCCCACATCGTGATCCGTGCCTTCGACATCCTGGAAGACTGGGCCCGGGGCGTGACCTTCGATTCGACCGAAGTCGAGAAGGAGCGCGGGGTGGTGCTGGAGGAGTGGCGGCTGGGCCGTGGGGCCGGGCAGCGCATGTTCGACCAGCAGCTGCCGGTACTGTTCCGGGACTCCCGCTACGCGATGCGGTTGCCGATCGGCACCCCGGAGTGCATCCGGAAGTGCGGCCGTACAGCGCTCCGCCGTTTCTACGGCGACTGGTACCGTCCCGATCTCATGGCGGTCGTGGCGGTGGGCGACTTCGACCCGGCCCGCATCGAGGCGCTGATCAAGTCCCATTTCGGCACGCTGCCCGCCAGGAGCCCGAAGCGGGCCCGCCTCCAGGCCACTGTTCCGCCGCACCGGGAGGCCGAGGTCTCTATAGCGACCGACCCGGAGGCGACCAGCACCTCGGTCTCGGTGTACGTCCAGAAGCCCAGCGGGGTCCGGGGCACGGTCTCCGCGTGGCGCGACGAGATGGTCGAAGGCATCGCCAGCGGCATTCTGAACGAGCGGCTCTACGAGCTGACCCAGAAACCCAACCCGCCCTTCATCGGCGCCGGCGCGGGCCGGAACGAGCTGGTTCGCAGCGTCGAGGCGTTCAGCTTCGGCGCGGCGGTCTCGGACAGCGGCATTCGTCGCGGTCTCGAAGCGGTCCTCACCGAGCTGGAGCGGGCCGGGCGCCACGGGTTCACCCAGGCGGAGCTCGATCGCGCCCGGGCGGAGTACCTTCGCGGCATCGAGCAGGCCTACGCCGAGCGGGACAAGAGCGAGTCGGGCGGCTTTGCCGAGGAGTACGCGCAACATTATCTCACCGGCAGCGCGATCCCGGGGATCAGCCATGAATTTGCCCGCGCCAAGGCGGTCTTGCCGGGCATCACGCTCGCAAATCTCAACGCCGTGGCCAGGGGATGGCTGGCCGAGGGCGCGCCGGTGATCCTGGTGAACGCGCCGGAGAAGAATCGAGGGCTGCTGCCGAGCGCCGGCGATCTGCTGGGCCTCTTTGCGGCGGTCAAGCGGGCCGACATCGCCGCCTATTCCGAAACGGTGTCCGCCGAGGCGCTGGTCACGGCTCCGCTGCCTCCCGTGGCCATCACCTCGGAGCGATGGGACACTGCGATGGGCACGGTGGAGTGGACTCTGGCCAACGGTGTCCACGTCGTGCTGAAGCCCACCGACTTCAAGGCCGACGAGCTGATTCTTCAGGCGGTGAGTCCCGGGGGCCTCTCGCTCTCGGAAGACAGTGCCCGGGTGAGCAACCAGTTTGCGGCTCAGGTCGTATCGTTGAGCGGACTTGGCGCCTTCTCGGCGGTCGAGCTGGCCAAGAAGCTGGCGGGCAAGGCGGTGAGTGTTTCGCCCTACTTGGGCTCCTACGAGCAGGGCCTCTCGGGGCGCGCGTCTCCCAAGGACGCGGAGACGATGTTCCAGCTCGCGTATCTCTACTTCACGGCGCTGCGGCTCGACAGCGCCGCGGTTGGCGCCTTTCTGGGCAATGTCCGATCCTCGTTGGCCAACCGGAGCGCCAGCCCGGAGGCGGCGTTCCGGGATACCCTGTCGGTGACCTTGGCGCAGCATCATCCCTGGTCCCGGCCGGTGAGCGTGGCCATGGTCGATGAGATCGATCCGGCTCGCGCCCTGGACTTCTACCGCACCCGGTTCGCGAATGCCGCAGGCTTCACCTTCTTCCTGGTCGGAACCTTCAACATCGATTCTATCCGGCCGCTGGTGCAGCGCTATCTCGGCAACCTGCCGACCGGGGGCGCCGCCGACCGCGCCTCCGGCCAGGGCATCACCCGGCCCACCGGCGTGGTGGAACGCACCGTGCGAAAGGGGATCGAGGCCAAGAGCCAGACCGCTCTGGTGTTCACCGGGCCCGCCGCGACCGCCTCGCGGCAGGAACGGTTCGCGCTCGACGCGCTGGGGGCGATCCTGGACATACGGCTCCGCGAGGAGCTGCGCGAGGCGCTGGGAGGCACCTACGGCGTCAGTGTCGGCGCCTCCGCGACGCGAATACCCCGGCCCGAGTACACGATCTCCATCGGCTTCGGCTCGGCCCCCGAGCGGGCCGACTCGCTGGTAGGCGCGGTCTTCGCGCAGATCGACTCGCTCAAGGCGAGCGGACCGGGCTCGGCCGACTTGGCGAAATACAAGGAGACCGCCATCCGGACCCGCGAGACCGACCTGCGCCAGAACGGGTGGTGGCTGTCGCTCCTGACCGGCGCCCGCCGCGAGGGAGAAGATCCCGCCACCCGTTTCGCGCTCGCGCCGGAGCTCCAGCGACTCACGCCCGAGGTGATCCGCGACGCCGCGCGCACTTACCTCAACCGTTCGCGCTACGTGCGGGTCACCCTGCTGCCGGAGGCGCCGAAGCCATGAAGCGATTCCTGGTGCTGGCCGTGACGCTCATCCTTGCACCCGAGGCGCTATGACCACCCCGCGCTACGATCGCCCCGACAGTACCGAATACGCGCCGTTCTACGCCGGCTACGTGGCCAAGGTGCCCGACGGCGATCTGCTGCGCACCCTCGAGGAGCAGGACGAACAGACGATGGCGCTGCTGTCGGGCGTGCCGGAATCCAGGGGGAGCTTTGCCTATGCCCCGGGCAAGTGGTCCTTGAAGGAGGTGGTAGGCCACCTGGCGGACGCGGAGCGGGTGTTCTCCTACCGGGCGCTCCGGATTGCCCGGGGAGACACCCTGTCGTTGCCCGGCTTCGACGAGAAGGCCTGGGTGCCCAACGCCGGATCGAATTCCCGGACTTTGGCGGACCTGCTGGGGGAGCTCCGGGTCGTCCGCGCAGCCACCCTGGCGCTGCTCCGCCACCTGCCGCCCGAATCGGTGGGGCGGGTGGGGACGGCCAGCGGCACGCCGGTGAGTGTGCGGGCCATCGCGTGGATCATCGCCGGGCACGAGCGCCACCATATCGGAATTATCCGGGAGCGCTATCTTTCCTGACGGAATGAGCGATAACCTGGAGCGCATCACCGCGGCCCTTGCCGGCCGTTACGGCGTCGAGAGGCTGGTCGGCACCGGCGGCATGGCCACCGTCTACCTGGCGGAAGACCAGCGGCACCATCGCCGGGTGGCCGTGAAGGTGCTCCGTCCCGAGCTGGCCGGCGTCATCGGGCTCCCCCGCTTCGAGCGCGAAATCGGCATCGCCGCGCGGCTCAACCATCCTCACATCCTCCCTTTGCTCGACAGCGGCACCCTGGAAGCGGAGGCCGGTCAGCCGGCCTCCGCCTACTACGTGATGCCGTTCGTCGAAGGCGAGTCGCTCCGGGATCGGCTCACCCGGGACAAGCGGCTGGGGGTGGACGAGGCGATCCGCCTGGCCCGCGAGGTGGCGGATGCGCTCGACTATGCCCACCGGAACGGCGTGGTGCACCGCGACATCAAGCCGGAGAACATCCTCCTGTCCGGCGGTCACGCCGTGGTGACGGATTTCGGCATTGCACGGGCACTGGACGAGGCCGGCGGCGCCACCCTGACCAATCCCGGCATGGCGCTGGGCACCCCGGCCTACATGAGCCCGGAGCAGGTGACCGGCGAGCGCGTCCTCGACGGCCGGTCCGACCAGTACGCGCTGGCAAGCACCCTCTTCGAGATGCTCACCGGACAACCGCCATTCTCCGGCCCGGTGACCGCGATCCTCACCCGCCGGCTGGCCGAAGCCGCGCCCCGGGTGCGCACCCTGGCGCCGTCGGTGCCCCAGCGGGTGGAAACCGCGCTGGCCCGCGCGCTGGAGCGGGACCCGGCCAAGCGCTTCGACACTCCGGGCGAGTTTGCCGCGATGCTGGCCGGGGATCCCGGGCCGGCCCCCGGACGCGGGCGCTTCGCGGTGCGGGCTGGAGCCGGGGTCCTGTTGTTCGTCGCGGTCCTGTTGGCTGTGACCCGGTTGGCGCGGCCCGGCCATGCCGGCGCTATCAGCTCGCTGGTCATCGCCCCCGCCGTGCCCGAGAGTACGGTGGCCTATCTCAGCGACGGCATTCAGGCGGCGGTCGCCGATCTGCTGCGACGCCTCCCCCAGCTTCGGGTGACCGCGCCGAGCCTGGTGGCGCAGGTCCGCCGCCAGCAGCCCGGGATGAACAATCTGGAGCTGGGCGAGCGGCTCAAAGTTGGCGCGGTGCTCACCTGGGACCTCTCCAAAGTCGGCGATTCGGTGCGGCTGAGCGCCGAGCTTTTCCGGATTCCCGGGGGGGACCTGATCACGACCGTGCAATACGCCCGGCACGCCTCCGCGGTTGCTTCGATGCAGGGCGACATCGCGCGCATCATCTCCGACGCGCTCCAGCTCCCGCTGACCGGCAGCGAAAAGGCCGCGATCGCCCGCAGGCCGACCGCGAGCGCCGCGGCGTACGAGGAGTACCTGCGGGGCCGGCGGTTGTCGCTCCGCGGTGTTGCGCTGGGGGCCGAGCACGCCAAGCTCCTCATGGATTCGGCGGCCTACTACGGGCGGCGCGCCATCGCGCTCGACTCCGGTTTTGCGCAGGCCCATGGACTCCTCGTCACCTATTACTTCGTTTCGGCGTTCCGGGGCTGGAGGCCGTTCGCCGAATACGTCGATTCCTCGGTGTGGGCGACACGGCGAGCCCTCGCGGCCGACAGCACGGTCGGGGATCCCTGGACCAACATGATGAGCAAGGCGATGTACCTGGACGACGACTGGAACGGGGCTATCGCGTCGGCCCGACAGGCGCTGCGGCTGGCCGCGCACGATGCTCAGGTGCTTCAGTTCACCGCCATCGTGGTCGGCGAAGTCGAGGGCCGGGTGGACTCCGCCATCGTGCTGGCCCGGCGCTCGGTCGAGCTGGAGCTCTTCAACCCCGGTCTGAACACGCTGGGCGATCTCTACATGCGGGCCGGGCGGTACGACTCCGCGGTGGTCGTGCTGCGGCGGGCGCTGGAACTCGATCCCAGCGTGCCCGGGCCCCGTCGCCGGCTGATCGTGAGCCTGGAGCATCTCAAGCGCTTCGACGAGGCCATGGCGGCGCGGCGCCAAGGCGGGGACAGCGCGGGTGCGCTGGCCTATGCGAAGGGATTCGCGGAGGGTGGAGCGACAGGCTACGAGCGAGTGCGGCGGGGAGACGTGACGCGCCAGCTCGACGCCCAACTCGCCGCGGCGTCGGCCCCCTACCGGATCCCTCAGGATACGGTGCCGCAGCTCCGGGAGGAGAGAATCGTCTCTCTCTACAGCCAGCTGGGGGAGTGGACCAGTGCGATGGACTGGGTAATGAAGCTTCGGGAGCGGCGGCCCAGACGATTTCGGCTCATCGTGACCAATCCACTATACGCGCC
>JAYUAL010000313.1:0-1616 GCA_043741355.1 Gemmatimonadales bacterium
CCCTACGGTGACGTGGTGCGGGTGCTGGCCGCCATGCGCGCCGCCGGCGTGAAAAACATCAACATGACCACGGAAGACGAGGAGGTCGTTCCCTGAACGTCCGGGCTGCTGGTCTTCCGCGCGGCGCGATGTGGAGCGGTCTCGTCGGGACGGCGCTGGTGCATTTGGGGGCGGGGGCCGCGCTGGTGTTGTCGATCCGGCCGCCGCAGGGCCTCACGCAGCCGAGCTACGCGGTGGAGCTCGTGGCCGCCACGCCGGCCTCGGGGCGGGCCCGGCCGACACCGGAAACGCCGGAACCGGCGCCGGTTGCGCCCAAGATTGCGCCCAAGGCCACCCCCAAAGCAGTGAAGCCGGCGGCGAAGGCGCCGGTCACGGCTCCCGCGGCGCCCAGAATCGGGAGTAAGGTCACTCCGCTCCCGGGAGAGACCCCCAAGGGCGGCTCCGACATCGCCAACGTGAAGACCCAGGGCAAGGAGTTTCCCTATCCCGAGTATCTGCGCAACCTGGTCACCCAGATCTACCGCCGCTGGAATCGCCCGACCGGGAACGCCTCGCTCGAGGCGGAGGTGGCTTTCGTGATCCTGCGCGACGGCACGGTGAAGGACATCAAGCTGCTCCAGACCTCGCGGAGCTACTCCTTCAATGAGGAGGCGCAGGGGGCGATCGAGGCGGCCGCTCTGGCCAAGGCGTTCGGCCCGCTCCCGGCGGGTTATCCGGCGGACTATCTGCCGATCAGTTTCCGCTTTACTCCGAGGCAGGCTCCGTGACGAAGGTGAGGACGGTGAGGTCGGTGAGGACAGTGGGGATGGTGGTCGCACTGGCCCTTATGGGTTTCCCGCCGTCAGCGGTTTCCGCCCAGGACACCGTGCGGGTGGGAATTTCGTATCGGCCCGGCGTGCGGCCCGGCTTGGTGGTCCTGCCGGCGCCCGGCCTCGACTCGGTGCGGGCCATCGTGACGCGGGACCTCGACTACAGCGACCGGTTCGAAGTGATCGCGCTCACCCAGACGGCCCCGACCCAGCCCTCCCCTCGGGGCCCGATCAACTTCGCCTTCTATCGCACTCTCGGGGCGGCGCTGGCCCTGGAGCTCCTCCCCGCCGCGAACGGCGGGATCACCGCCCGGATTCATGACCTGGCCGCCGAGCGTGCCCAGGCCGAGACAACCATGCCGGCGGATCGTATCGGGGTGGGGGAGGGCCGGATGACCGTGCACCGGCTCTCCGACGAGATCGTCCGGCTGGTCACCGGCCAATCCGGCATCGCCTCCACCCGGATGCTGTTCCTCAACGATGACCGGCGCATCTGGCGGGTGGACAGCGACGGGGCGGGGCTGGTACCGGTGTCGCCCGCCGGTGTCACGGCGGCGTCCCCCGTGTGGTCGCCCGACGGGACCCGGGTCGCCTACATGCAGTTCGCCGCCGACGGCTCCAAGCCGATCATGCTGCAGGTGGTGGCCACCGGAACCCGAACCGTGGTACCCACCACCAGCGGCACCCAGAACATCACCCCGGCCTTTTCACCCGACGGGTCGGGGCTGATGTTTGCCCGGATGAGCGACCAGGGCGTAAGCCTTTACGGCGCAAACGTTCGCGACCTCTGCTGCGTCGAGAGATTGA
>JAYUAL010000314.1:0-4080 GCA_043741355.1 Gemmatimonadales bacterium
TCCCCGGAGCACCAGGCCATAGTCGGCGAATTGGTGTCCGGTGTATTTCGTGCGCGGCTCGCGGACCGCACCCGGTTTTCCCTCCTCGACATAGATGTCGAGCTCCTGGATGATCTGGGTCGGGTCCTCCAGGTTCCAGCCCGCCAACCGCAGATTGCCGTCAATGACCTGCTGCCTGGTATCCGCCTCTGAGTGGGGTTCTGGGGTCATGAAGCCCGGAACTTCTTGAGATTCCCCGCCTCGATCAGCGCCCGGTCCTTGGACTCCATCTCCAGTAAGTCCAGCTTCGCGACGCTGTTCTCCGGAAGCCGCAGCGGCATTCCCGTTCCGAAGGTGAATCGCTCCAGCCCTACCGTGCGGAGCAGCAGCGCCAGATGATCCTCGGGCGGGCCCCAGATCCAGCAGATGTCCCACAGGATTCGCGCCGCTTCCTGGGGCGTGGAGCCAAAGTGGACCTGCTCGATGAATTCGCGATCGGCATGGGTCACGATCAAGCGTACTCTTGGGTCGGTGCGCACGAGGGCGCGCAGATCGGCGGGGGTGAGCTCGCGCGCCTGATCATGGGGATGCCGCTGCCGGCCGTCCTCCAGCCGCACCGCCATCATGAGCGGCAGGCCGAGCTCGCCGCAGGCTATGGCCAGGGACCGCATCTCGGTGCCCGCGGGATCGACCCCGTAGAACGACGGATCGGCTCGGACGCACGGCGCTTCCCGCTGCAACGCTTCTTCCAGAACGCTTTTCCAGTTGGGGAGCGCGGGGTGCACCGCCGGCACCGGGCGGAAACGCGACTGCTGGGCGGCGGCCAGGTAGACCACCGAGTTCCCCTCGGTGGGGTCCTTCCAGAGGATGCCCGAGAGGTTGGAGAGCCAGGCTCGATCGATGCCGACGCGGTCCATGGTCTCCAGCAGGGAAGCGGGCGAGCCGCCGGGCACCTTGCGGAAGGCATATCGTCCCAGAAACGCGTTGACGTCGATGCGCATGGTCAGCCGGCTCCGAAGCTGTCTTTCGGGAAGATTCCCGCGGCATTCCGCCAGCGGATCCGCTCGATCTGTTCGGTGGACAGCAGCCAGGTGAGATAGCGGAGCTTGGCCAGGCCGGTGTCGAGTGTGATGTCGGCGCCCCAGAGCATGCGTGCCGGGCCGACGGCGTCCAGGCAGCCTTCGAGCATGCCGCCATCCACTCCGCTTCCTGAAAGGTCCACGTAGACGTTGGGCACCCTGCGAACGGCATGGAGCGAGTGGAGCCAGTCCCCGCCGCCGCCGATGTGAGCCAGAATGAAGACCACCTCCGGATGCCGTCGGGCCAGGGCGGCGAGCTCGACCGCGTCGGATGCCTCCTGGCCGGGCCAATCCTTCCGCCGGTACTGCCAGATGTGCTGGAGGATCGGCACTCCGTGCTGCCGGGCCGCCGCGCAAATCGGATCGAGCAGCGGATCGTCCGCGCGGCGGCTGGCCGCGAGCTTGATGCCGATCATTCCTGCTCGGAGACAGCGGGCGATTTCCTCGAGCGCGTGGTCGGTGAAGTTCGGATTGACGCAGGCATAGCTCCTGATCTTTCCCGGATGCTGGCTCGCCAGGGCGATCATCGCGTCGTTGCCGGCGACCACATCGTCTGGGGAGGGGAAATAGGTGGGCGAGGTCCGCCCCCAGGTGCCCAGGATCGAGGCGACATGACAGGTGATTCCGATCTTTTCGCCCGCGGCGAGCCGGCTGGCGTTCCGCTCGGCCCAGTCGGCTCGCGCGCCCCCGGGGTAGTGGAAGTGGGCATGGACGTCGACCAGAGTCATGCGAGCTCGCGCAGCACAGCGTCCAGCGTGCTCAGCGCCTCCCGGATGTCGGTATTGGTGTGCGCCAGTGATACGAAGTTGTAGGCGTTCCGCTTGAAGAGCAGCCCGCGCCGGGCCCAGGCCCGCGCCGCGCGCTCCGAAATGCCGTCGTCGGCAAACTGCAGATAGCACATCTCGGGAATGCCACCCACCGATGCCACCCGCTCGGGATACGACTTTGCCAGGCGCTCTAGTCCTGCGAACAGCAGCCCGCCGGCGGCCGCGAGGCGGTCCGGCAACGCCGTCGCGCGCGCGACCTTGAGGGTAGCTCGGGCGGCGGCGAACGACATGAATTCTGTGGCCATCGTGGAAGAGATCCAGGTGTGTCGTACCTGGCGCATGATCTCGGCGCGCCCGCCGACCGCAGCGAGCGGGAACCCGTTGGCCATCGCCTTGCCGAGCACGATCAAGTCCGGCTCGCCGCCCCAGCGGGCGGCGGCACCGCCGAGCGACACGCGGAACGCGGTCTTGATCTCGTCGAAGATCAGCACTGCCCCGGTGCGGCGGGTCTCTTCCCGGATGGCGCGCAGCCATTCGGGCTTCGGCTCCGTCTCGATCACCGGCTCGATCACCACGCAGGCGAGTCGGTCTCCGGCTTGGCGGATCAGGGCTCCGCACCGCTCCGGGTCGTTGAAGGGCAGCTCGGCGTAGAGCGCCGAAACGGATTCCGGCACACCGGCGCCCCTGGCGCACCAGTCGAGCCAGCCGTGATAGCCGCAGCCGAGCACGCGGTCTCGGCCGGTGAAGGCGCGGGCCAGCCGCACCGCGGCGGCCACCGCCTCGGCGCCGGTCTTGAGGAAGCGGACTTCCTCGATCGCGGGGATCATCGCCGCGAGCTCCTGTCCCAGGAGCTCCTCTTCCACCGGCGCCAGCGGACCGATCGCTCCGCGCTGCAGCGCGTCCACCGCCGCCGCGGTCACATCGGGGTGGCCATAGCCCAGCGAGACGGCACCCAATCCCATGATGAAGTCGAGGTACTCCCGGCCTTCCTCATCCCACACCCGGGCACCCGCGCTCCGGGACATTCGGCGGGGAAGGCCGTCATGTTCGCCGACGCCGAACAGCGCCTCGGGCCGCTTGCTGCCCGTGGAGGTGAAGTCGGAAACTCTCACAGGCCTTGCTCCACGGTGACCCCGGTGTGCGCCCATCGGCAGGGCAGGACCCGCGCGCCGGCTCCCGTGGCGGCAGCCTCCGCGCGCGCGGGGTCCTCCACCACGAAGAACATCGATCCGCCGGCGCCGGCCCCGGCCGCCTTGCCGCCGTGTGATCCGGCGTGGTTCATCGCGGTCTCCAGCCGGGCCATCTCCTCGGTGCGCATGGCGGGGTCGAGCCGCTGCTGCTCGAGCCAGTTGTCGGAGAGCAGGTGGGCCACCCGGCGGAGCGCGGACGCCTCCAGCGCCTCCGTCATCGCTTCGCCGAGATCCGCCAGGGCCCGCAATGCGCCGGTCACGTTCGCATCGCCACGCTCGTAGGCGCCGGTCACCCGCTCGATTGCCCTCGATGATACCCGGGAGACGCCGGTGTAGCAGATCAGGGTACGCCGGGCCAGCTCTTCGGCAAAGGCCGGGTCGATTTCCAGCGGCTGCACGGTGACGGTGCCGCGCTCGAACGTCAATTTGTGGAATCCGCCAAACGCCGCGGCGTACTGATCCTGCCGGCCTCCGGGCAGCGCGGCGTCCACCGACTCCAGGAAGAAGGCCTCTTCGGCGAGCTCCGCGCGGGTGCGCTGGATGCCCCGCGCGCGGTCCAGCGCGGCGGTCAGGGCCACGTCGAGCGCACCGGAGCTGCCGAGCCCCGAGCCGGGAGGCGCGTCGGAGCGGGTGCGCAGGGCGCAGCAGCCGATTTCGGATCGCCGGAGCGCTGCCTTGAGCAGGCCGAGCCCGTCGTGCGCCGCGAGGGCCCCGAGGCCCTGAAGCTCCTGGGACTCCCCCAGATCCTCCGACTGGAGCCGGTAGCGATCGCCGCCGAGTCGGACCTCAGCGTGGGCGCGCAACTCGATGGCCGCGTTCACGACCACGCCGCGCTCCCGCACCGGGAACGGCGCCACGTCGGTCCATCCGCCGGCAAAGTCGAGGCGGACCGGTGCGCTGGCTCGGAAGACCGGGCTACCGTTCACTGTTCACTGTTCACCGTTCACCGTTCACTGTCTTTCACCCACCACTGCGAAAGCGTCACCAACTCGCCCCTGAGATCCATGTGAATCCCTCGCACCCGCCGGTTGATGCCCTGTACGCCGCGGGCGTGATAGAGGAATA
>JAYUAL010000315.1:0-1614 GCA_043741355.1 Gemmatimonadales bacterium
GCCTCCGATGCGGCGCGGGTCTCGCTCGGGACCGAGCGCAGGAACTTTCGCCGCGCGGGAGTGTTGAAGAAGAGGGCCCGGATCGCGATCGAGGTGCCACGCTGCCGCACCGACGCGGTCACGGCGTCGAGGCGTCCCCCGGTGACGGCAATCTCGGTGCCGTCGCCACCGTCGGAGGTGATGAGGGTGAACCGGGAAACCGACGCGATCGCCGGAAGCGCCTCGCCCCGGAAACCGAACGTCGTCACGCCCACCAGATCGGCGGCGCTGGTAATCTTGCTGGTGGCGTGCCGGTCGAGCGCGAGCACTGCATCCTCACGATTCATCCCGGAGCCGTCGTCGCTCACGGCAATCAGGGTCTTTCCGCCCTGCTCGAGCTCGACCCGCACGTGCCGCGCGCCGGCGTCGATGGAATTCTCCACCAGCTCCTTCACCACCGATGCGGGCCGCTCGACTACCTCGCCGGCCGCGATCTGGTTCGCGACGGCGTCGGGCAGTATGGCGATACGGTGGGCGGTGGTGGAAGCCATCGTCTCAATCTAACGCGAGGACCGGAGCGAGGATGTTGGCGGGAACCCACCCGATCGCGCCGTCCCCGGTCTCGATCAGCCACCATCCACCCTGCCTGCGATTCAAGCGCACCACGCTGAAGGGAAGCACCGTTCCTCGCTCCGGCGCGAGCCCGTGGGGCGAGACTTTCAGGCTGGAACCGCCCACCAGCACCGCGCGGGGCTCCCGGCGCGAGGCGCGGAGGGAAAACCCGGTGATCGCCCCTCCCCCCGAGAGTAGGAACACGGCGATGCACAGCAGCCGCCGCCTCCCGGGCAGGACAAACAGCACGGCACCCAGCCAGAACAACAGGAGTGCGGCCGCGAGACTTTCCTCGGCGCTCACGGACCAGCGGGAGCCGGCGCTGCGAAGCTGCTCGTGCTCCCGGGCCAGTGCGTTCCAGAGCGCCTGCACCTGGCGGTTCCGGGGGGCCAGCTCCCGCGCCAGGAGCAGCGCCGCCACGGCTTGCGGGTCCCGGCGCGCCATGTATTCCGCCGCGGCCAGATCGTACCAGACCGTGGCGGAGGACTGGAGGCGGGCCTCGGAGCGGAAGGCGAGGGCCGCGGCGGCGTATTCGCCCCGCCGGTAGAGCTCGACGCCGGTTTGGGCCCCGAGCGGTGCGGGGCGAGCCAGCGCGGCGCTCGCGAAGAGGAAGAGCAGGGCTCCCACACCGGCCAGGCGCCGGAGTTGGGCGGGAATCTTTCCGAGCAGCGCGTCGATGGCGAGCAGCAGTTCCGGCGTCGCCCGGCCGGTTCCGGCGGCGCCGAACCGCTCCGCTTCGACACTCGCGTGCAACGCGATCAGCCGCTCGGCCTCTCCACGCTCGAGCCCTGCCTCCCGCAAGGCCGCCATCAGAGCGCGGGGCGTGGCGCCTCCCGCGGTTCGCGCCAGCGATTCCATCAGGCGCTCCAGGCGCTCCGCGGGATCGCCGGAAGGAGCCGGAGCACGGCGGCGCCGGGGCCGCTTTCTTAGCCACGCCACCAGCGCCATCACGACGAGCGGTGCCGCGACCAGTCCGGCCAGGAGCCGCGGCTCCAGTCCGACGATCCGATCGGCGAGCGGGAC
>JAYUAL010000316.1:0-4073 GCA_043741355.1 Gemmatimonadales bacterium
TCTCCTTCCGCAGCGACCATCGCCACCGCCGGTTCCGCGACCAGCAGATCGATTAGATCCTTTCGGGAGCCGAAGGTCTCGGGGCGTCGCAGCCGCTCCAGCGGCCAGCGCGTGAGTCTCGGCACGTCGGGCTGGGCGTACACCATCGCCGAGCCGTTGCCGGCCACCATCACCGCGGCATCCGGCTCCCTCTGCCAGAGTACCGGGTGGGCCATCGTCAAAACGCCCTGTTGCCGGAACCACTCGGCCAGGTCGAGATGTTCCCGCACCACCGAGGCTCCGTGATCGCTCACCACCAGGATCAGCGCGTCCTGGAGCTCGCCCCTTGCACCCAGTCGGCGGAGCAGCCGACCGACAACCTGGTCCACGAGCTGAAGGGAACGGAGTACCCGCTCGGCCCGGGGATCGGTCTGATGGGTATACCCGTCCACCGCGGGGAACTGGGCGAAGACAAACCGCGCCGGCTGCTCGACCGCCTGAAGCAGGTGATTGGCCACCGCGTCATCCGAAGGCTGGTGCCAAAGAGCGTAATGGGCCACCGCCCCCCAGAACTGGCGCTCGACGCTGGCCGGGTTGCGATGCGAGGCCAGTCCTCGGGAGATCATCGTAAAGATGGCGATACTCTCGGGCACCAGCTCGAAGATGGTCCGCACCTCGGCGGAGATATCGCTGTCGAGCATGCCGGCCTGGTAGCCGCAGTAACTGCGAACCGCGGACCGGCTCCGCCACCAGCGCCCGTCGTACTTGGTGCGGTCGAGCCACCGGATTGAGGGGACGTTGCAGTGGCCCGGGGTGCATCCGGTCAGAAAAGGCAGGTAGGAGACGCTGGTGGTCGACGGGAACGAGGTGATGGCGCGCCCGGCCCCACCGGACCCGACCAGGCCGGCCAGATTGGGAAGCCGTCCGGCGATCAGCTCGGCCTCGGCCACATCAGGCCGGAGCCCGTCGATCAGGAGGAGGAAGCAGCGGCGCATTACGGTAGACAATAGATCAGGAGCGCGGTGCCGATCCGTTCGGAAGAGTCCATGCGCGAAATATACCGTCAACCGGAGGCCTATTGACATATCAAAAAGTGTTGATATGATGCATTTGATGAACGGTAAGACGGCGGTCCTGGATCTCGAGCGGGTTGCGGGCGTGTTCCACGCCCTGTCGGACGCCACCCGGCTCCAGCTGGTCGATATGCTCCGGGGCGGCGAGCGCTGCGTCTGCGAGCTCACCGACGCGCTCGACGCAAGCCAGTCCAGGCTGTCGTTCCATCTGCGGATTCTCAAGGAGGCCGGCCTGGTTCTGGACCGGCGGGAGGGCCGCTGGATCTACTATCGGCTGAATCAGGATCGGGTGGAAGAAGTTGCCTCGGTACTTACCGACTGTTGTGCTCCGTCCAAACGCTGGCTCAAGGGAGGCTGCTGTGGATAACACGATACGCGACACGGTGCGGCAGAAGTACGGGGAAGCTGCCAAACAGGTGCTGACCGGAAAGCAGGCCGAGTGCTGCGCCAGCAACTGCTGCGGCGGTTCGGCCGATCCGATCTCCTCGAACCTCTATTCCCCCTCGGAAACCAGCGAGGTGCCCGAGGGCGCCCTCCTCGCTTCGCTCGGCTGCGGCAATCCCACCGCGCTGGCCGAGCTCAAGCCCGGCGAGACGGTGCTGGACCTCGGCAGTGGTGGAGGGATCGACGTGCTCCTCTCCGCCCGACGAGTCGGCCCCACCGGCAAGGCCTACGGCCTCGACATGACGGATGAGATGCTGGCTTTGGCCCGGGACAACCAGCGCAAGGCCGGCGTCGACAACGTAGAGTTTCTCAAGGGCGAGATCGAGAACATCCCGCTTCCCGATGCTTCGGTGGACGTCGTCATCTCCAACTGCGTCATCAACCTGTCGGCCGACAAGCGGAAGGTGCTGGCCGAGGCGTTCCGGGTGCTCAAGCCGGGGGGGCGGTTCGCCGTCTCGGACGTGGTGGTGCGCGGGGAGGTTCCTGAGGCCGTGCGCCGGAGCATGGAGCTATGGATCGGATGCGTGGCGGGCGCCCTGGAGGAGCAGGAGTTCAAATCGCTGCTTCGGGCCACCGGGTTTACCGCGGTGGATATCGAGCCCACCCGGATTTATCGGGTCGACGACGCCCGTGCCTTCCTCGCCGGCGCCGGCTTGGACGTGGACGTCGTCGCGACGGCCGTCGACGGTCGATTCATGGGCGCGTTCGTCCGGGGCACCAAGCCCGGGCTGTAAACGAGGACGCTCGCGCAACCCCATGCGCGCCACATTTTCCGGGTAAGCCTCCCGCCTCCCGCGATCCGCGAGAGGCGGGTCGGGTGCAACGAAGACACTTCCGCCTCGGTACACGAGTTCCGCACTGGCACGCCGTCTGCCATTCCAGTGAGCGCGCCCTGAGCGCCGAGCATCGCTCGGCTGCACGGCGCTGCAGCACCTCCCCTACTTCGAGAAGCGCAGGTGATTCGATGCGGACCGTTTCCGGTCTCTTGGCCTTCGGGGGTCTGATGGCAGCCGCCGGTTCGACGCAGGCGCAGGGTGGAGCGCTCCGTGCCGGCGCCGCCGCCCGCAGCGCTTCCGTCGCCGCCCCCCTGCCCGCCGATGCGCGGAAAGGGTTCTGGGTTGGGGCGGGGTTGGGAACCGGCGCGGGCAGCATGCACTGCGGCATCTGCGAGCATGAGCGTGAGCAAGGTACCTCGGCCTATGTCCGGGCGGGGACCACGTTCAACCGCAAGCTGCTCCTGGGGCTTCAGGGCAGCGGCTGGCAGCGCACCGGCGACGCCGGGAGGCGACGGCTGCTCACCCTCACTGGCGGCGCCTGGTGGTATCCGAACCCGCGGCATGGCTACTACCTGCACGGGGGCGCGGGGGTCTCGCGGTGGCGGGCTTCTCAGAAGAATGACGCGGTTACCTCTCAAGCGGTGGCGCTGGTGGTCGGCGTCGGCTACGAGGTCCGGGTCAATCCCCAGCTCTCCATTGTTCCCTACCTCAACGCTCTCGGCTCCTCCAAAGGCTCGCTGTGGCTGGAAAACAAGGACGCTGTTTCCTTCGAGCGTCGCAAGCTGCCCTCCGGCGGCCACGCGCTGTTGTTCCAGATAGGTCTCGGCATCACCCGTCATTAGATCTCAAGGAGTCACCGATGCGCGCGCTCATTCTGACGTCCGCCGCTGCCGGGTTGCTCGCCGCCTGTAGCGGCGCAACCGCCGGCGGGCCCAGCGATCCTCCCGCCAACGCGCTTCCCAGCGTGGCCTACCTGACCTGGAAGCCCGGCCCGGGCGATACCTGCCCTATCACGGTGCACAACCGGTATTTCACGGTGGGGCCGGACGGGAAGCTGTATCCGACCTGGCATCCGCCGGCGGATCAGGCGACCGGCTGCTCGTTCGGGCACGAGCATGGCCGCGACCCGCGCGGGTCCGATCTCTACAGCAACGTCGGGGACATCCCGCTGGGTTATGCCAATGAGCAGCTGGATACCTGGGATCCGAACGGCATGCGCCACGAAGACCACGTGGGGCACAAGGTGGAGTGGGAGAACGACGTCACCATGCGCATCGACGGCCTCGCCGATCAGGTGCTCAACATCAAGTGCGACATCCTGACCAAGCTGCACCAGGGCACCCACTCGAAGGACGCGTTTACCAACAACCTCCACGAGCTGGTCTACCACATCAAGTGCACCGACGGCACCGAGATGCACGTCACGACCATGAACCCCATCGGCCGGCCCGGCGGATTCACCCGGACCTGTGACGGCGCGCGCATCGACGTCGGGGCGCCCACCCCGGCCAATTCGCCCGATGGCGGCGGGCAGCGGGTGATTCCCGACCGCAATTGCGTCAACCGGTTCGTGCTGGTGCCGCAAGGGCAGAACACCAGCTTCGGGAACGGCATTCACGAGAGCTGGCAGACCAACACCTCGATCCGGCTCGAGGGCGGGAAGACCGTGGCTTCCTTCGACCCCTACTACCAGGTCAATATGCCGAGCCGGTTCTACGATCCGGGCATTCCGGGCATCACCGGGCTCACGATCAATGTCTGTTACGAGACCGAGGCCAACGGAGACAAGGCCCGCAGCAAC
>JAYUAL010000317.1:0-1611 GCA_043741355.1 Gemmatimonadales bacterium
GCCAGGAGGAGCAGCATCATTCCGCCCCCACCGCATGCGCCGGAGTGCCGGACCCGGCCCGGTGCCGCCCGCGCGAGCGCACCCCGAGGCCCTCCATGAGCGAGTAGACCACCGGTACCAGGAAGAGGGTAAGCGCGGTGGAGAAGACCACCCCGCCCACGATGGCATATCCCAGCGGGCGGCGGCTGATCGAGCCGGCACCCAGCCCGAGCGCGATCGGCACCGCGCCCATCACCGTGGCCACGGAGGTCATGAGAATCGGGCGGAGCCGGATCCGGCCCGCCTCGAGCAGCGCGGCGGTCGTCTCCATGCCCTTTTCCCGGAGCTGGTTGGTGTATTCCACCAGGAGGATCGAGTTCTTGGTCACCAGGCCGATGAGGAGAATCATGCCGATCTGGCTATACAGATTGATGCTCGAGCCCGCGATCCAGAGCGTAAAGATGGCGCCGGTCACGGCCAGCGGAACCGCCATGAGCACCGTGAAGGGGTGCACCACCGACTCGAACTGGGAGGCCAGGACCATGAACACCACGACCAGCGCGAGCAGGAAGGCGAAGTAGAGCGAGCTGCCGCTCTCCCGGAGCTCGCGGGACTCGCCCGTCAGCGCGACGGTAGAGCCCGAGGGAAGCACTTCCTTCGCGATCTGTTCCAGGGAATCCAGCGCCTCGCCGAGGGTAAAGCCTTTGCCCAGGCCGGCGGAGAGCTGGGCGGAGCGAACCCGCATGTAGTGGCTGAGCTGGCGCGGACCCACCCCTTCCTTCACATGGGCCAGCTGCTCCAGCTTGATCAGCTCGCCGTTCTTCCCGCGGACTGCCAAGCCGCTCATATCGGTAGGCGTGGCCCGGTCTTCCGGGGAAAGCTGCACCATGACGTAGTAGAGCTTGTTGTTGCGACTGAAGGTGCTGACCCGCTGGCCACCCAGCATCGCCTGCATAGTACCGGCCACATCGCGAACCGGGACACCCAGATCCTCGGCACGGTCGCGCTCGTAGGCCACCGAAAGCTCCGGCTTGTTCACCCGAAGGTCGGTGTCCACGTTGGTGAGGCCATTCACCTGCCGGGCCCGCTTGATCAACGCGTCCATGCCGACCCGCAGTGAATCGAAGTCGGGGTTGCGCACCACGAACTGCACCGCCGAACCGAACCCGCCGAACGCCGGCGGGTTGTTCGCGAAGGCCAGGACGCCGGGGATCTGGGCCAGCCTGGGACGCAGGTCCTCGATGATCTGCTGAGCGGACCGCTTGCGCTCGGACCAGTCCACAAACCGGACGTAGATCTGGCCGCTGTTGACCCGGCCGCCGCCGCCGCCGAATCCGCCGCCGACAGTACTGGTGTAGTTGGCGATTTCCGGCACTCCGGCCAGAATCTTTTCGACTTCGCGCTGGTACTGATCGGTGTAGGAGAGGGTGGAGCCTTCCGGCGCGGTGATCTGAATCTGAATCTGGCCCCGGTCTTCCGAGGGCACGAACTCCCGCTTGAGGCCGAGGAACACCCCCACTGCGAGCGCGACGAGCACGCCCACCCCGGTCAGCACCACCAAGCGGTGCCGGAGCGCCGCTCCGAGAGCGCGCTGATACCCCGAGGTGACGCCCCGGAAGCCCCGCTCCAGTA
>JAYUAL010000318.1:0-1608 GCA_043741355.1 Gemmatimonadales bacterium
CGTCGGCCGGGTTCACATAGGTGATCGTCCAGGGCCCCTGACCGTGCAGCCGCAGGACCGTCTCATTTTCGAACCACGCGAAGTGCGGCGTGCCTGCCACCCAGTACCCGAACGAACCGGCCTGCAACACCCGCATGGCACTCCGGTCGAACGTCGGTCCCATCCCCAGGTGCAGGGTGCCGGAGATGATGGTGGCGTGCTCGGTCTGGGAGTGATAGTGCGGGGACACCTTGAAGCGGGCCGGGAACTTGAGCCGCATGGTGAAGACACCCCGCTGGGTCGGATCGCCCTCCAGGATGGCCATTTGGGTGCCCTTGGGGAGCGACGCGGGACCCTCTTTCCATTGGATCCCATCTGCAGGATGGAAGCCCATCCTGACCGAGTCCTGGGCAGCCGCCGCCGACGCCCCGAAGAGAACCCCGCCAGCCAGCAGGAAGGCACGCATAAATGGATCTCCTTCAACCAGCCGCGAAGGTGATTGGGGTTCCGATCGTCAGCCGCCCGGGTGGTACTCTCTCTCGGTGTGACCCTTGAGCTGGGGGCGATAGAAGTACACCTCCCGGAGGTCGCCCGTACTGTACCGCAATGCTTGATCGTTGAAGTGGGGTGAGGTCGGGTTGCCGCTCTCCCCGCCGGCCGTGACGGCCCGGGCCCGTACGCTGTCACCGAACTCGACGATCGCCACGAAGCTGTTTCCGCCGGTGCCGTAGACCTTCTTCGAGCCTTTGTAGGGGCGCGCCCCGAAGGAAGCCAGGGAGCCCCACTGCGACGAGGTAAATCCCACCGGAATGCTGGGACCTGAATCGCTGAACGGATGGACGATGTCGTCGGTGAGGCGCTGGAATCGGTTGATGTCGCCCCAAGGCGTCTTCCAGCTTCCAAAATCGGTGGTCAGCTTGTCGGAGGCCGCGGCCAGCGCCTCGAGCTTTTGGCTGGCGGGCGTCTTCCCGGCCACATACTCGTACACCGACATCTCCTCCGCCTGCGCGTCCTGACGCACCCGCCGCCACATCTCTTCGCCCCAGAAGACCGCCAGCGAGGTCGGCACGGAAGCCGCCGACCAGCGGTAGTCCCAGACCCGAAGGACCTCGATCTGCTCCGCGACCTTCGCCTTGGCTGGATTGTTGTTCGGCGTTTGGTCGTAGGCGGCCGTCAGCGTGGGGATCAGAGCGGCGAACGCGGGGAGATAGCTGTCGTACGCCGCGTCCCGGAGCGAGGAGAGCGTGAAGTCCTTCTTGTCCTGCAGCACGCGGATGGCGTGGAGGCCCCGTGGGTTCTCGATGCCCCGCTCCACGTAGGCCGGGTAATCCGTCTTCTTCGGGCTGTGGGGGCCCGCCGCGGAATAGGGCCAGTTGTTGGTGTTGTAGAGCCAGCCATTCGGGGGGTTGAGCAAGTTGGGGCTCTCGTCGATGGAAAGGATGCCCTTCCACTCGGTGGCCGGATCGCTTCCGTCTACCGGCTTGGTCCAGTCGAACCGTGGGTCGCGCCTGGGGATGAAATTGGCGTGGAAATAGGCGATGTCGCCGTCGGCATCGGCGAAGATCGTGTTGTTCGACGAATTGGTGTGCAGCTCCATGGTCTCGCGGTATGACTTGTAGTCCCTCGCCT
>JAYUAL010000319.1:0-4063 GCA_043741355.1 Gemmatimonadales bacterium
GGCTGGCGATCGACCACCACCAGGACCTCGGTGGCCCGGGTGAGGTCGGTCCCTTGCGGCAGTTCCTCCAGGTGGTAGTCTCTGGCATCGGCCACGACCCGGAGGAACCCCAGTGCGCGCAGGTTTTCCACCAGCGCCTGGTGAGTGACTCTTGCCGACTCGGGTACCGGGAAGGCCACGAGCACCCCGGCTTCCCCCAGTTCCGCGATCCTCCCGACTGCCGAGGCCGTCGTATCCCGGGCCACCGGATGGCCGCATCTCCGGCAGAAGGGGGTGCCGAGCCGGGCGAAGAGGAGGCGGAGAAAATCGTAGACCTCGGTCGCGGTGCCGACGGTCGAGCGGCTGGACACCGTGGGATTCCGCTGCTCGATCGCCACCGCGGGCGCAATGCCCTCCAGCCGGTCGACCAGCGGCTTGGGCATCCGCTCGAGAAACTGCTTGGCGTACGTGGAAAGCGATTCGATGTAGCGGCGCTGGCCCTCGGCGTAGAGGGTGTCGAAGGCCAGGCTGCTCTTTCCGGAGCCGGACGGCCCCGTGACCACCACCAGGCGGCGCCGGGGAAGGTCGACGGTAATGCCCTTGAGGTTATGCTGGCGGGCGTTGACGATACGCAGAACGGAGTCGGCCACGCATGAAGAATAAGGGGACGGCGATTAGGTTAGAGGCCACATGGCCAAATTGCTGACCCCCCGGCTCCTTCGGCGAGGATTCGAGCTCTTTTCCCTCGCTTCACTGATCGGATTCGGGGCCCTCCTCTACTACAGCAACAACTTCGGCGCCTTTCTCGCGGCAATTCCCCGGATTGAGTGGGTCTGGGTCCTGGCGGGGCTCGGCCTGGCCTCGATGGACTGGATTGGAGGCGGGATCAGGTTGTGGGTTCTTGCCCGCGAGATTCATCCCCATCCCTCCTTCAAGGGCTTGGTGCTCGCGGGTGGAATGGGCGCCTGGGCCTCATACCTGACGCCGTTGCAGTCCGGCAATGCGCCGATGACCATCTACACGATGAAGCGGTTCGGGATTCCGGTCCCGATCGCGGTCACCCTGGTGTTGATGTCTTTCGTGTCCACGGTGGCGTTCTTCGGGATCGCCGGGCCGATCGCCATTTTCTTCGGGGCGGGGAAGTCGCTGGGCCAGCACGGGGCGCTGCTGGGGATCTCGCTCTACGATCTCTTTCTGGCCAGCCTCGGGATTTTCGTTTTTCTCTTCGGCGTGCTGATTGTGTTGGTAATCTGGCCCCGTGCCCTGCACGCGGTGCTCCGGAAGATCATCGGGTTCGTGGGGCGCCGCAGCGTCCGGGTCGCCGCGCGGCTCGGCCACCTCGAGAAGGGCATCGACGAGTCCCGCGATGCGATGGCCACGTTCAACACTCCGCACGGATGGCTCGCGCTGCTGTGGGCCACCATCATCTCGGGCCCGTCCCATGCGAACAAGCTGTTGTCGGGGTATGTGGCGCTGCGGGCCATCGGCATCGAGGCCCCATTCGTCGATGTGCTGCTGCTGCAAACCCTGATCACCTTCCTGCTTTATTTTTTCGCCCCGACGCCGGGCGGCTCCGGCATCGCGGAGCTGCTCTCGGCCGCGGTGATGTCTATCTACGTCCCGCGCCCGCTCACGGCCTTGTATACCTTGATCTGGCGTCTGGTCATCAGCTACTTCACGATCATTTTCGGCAGCTTCGTCTTTTCCCACTGGGTACGGCAAGGCCTGAAAGGCGTCGAGAGCGACACCGCCGACCTCGCGATCGAGGGACCGCCCGGGACATGACCGTTTCCTTGCCACCCGGGCGGCCGGAGCCTACTTTGAGCGGACCGTTTCACCGGGGGAAGTCTCTGACGAATGCAGCTTGAATTCGGCGGCCGCCGGTACCCTGTAGCCGAAGGTGAGGTTGTCATCGGCTCCGGGGAGGACTCGACCCTCGTACTCGCCGCGCCCGGGGTCCTTCCCAGGCATGCGGTCATCCGCCCACTCGGCCCTGGCATGGCGGTGGTGGTCCCGGCGCGGCCCGGAGCGGAGATACTCGTGAACGGCGCCAGGCTGGGCAGCGACCCAACCCCCTTGATGCACGGCGACAAGATTCGAATCGGTGGGTGTGAGATTGCCGTGGCCGACCCCCGTCGTGCCGGAGCCACACAGGTCCTTGCCACCGCACAACCGGCCTCTACTCCAGAGCCCGCTCCCCCCACGACTCGTGGTGCCTCACCGGGCGCATCCGCAGCAATGGCGGGACGGTTGGTCAGCCTGACCGACGGCCGCGAATACTCGCTCGGCGCTGTTCCTTTTGTCATCGGGCGGGACGCAACCGCCGCCCTGGTGGTCGAGTCGGACCAGGTGTCCCGCCGGCATGCGGAGATTCTCACGGTTCCCGAAGGGGACTGCCTGGTGGATCTCTCCAGCATTGGCGTCTGGGTTAACGGCGAGCGGGTTCGCGGCAAAACGATGCTCAAGAGCGGGGATGTAATCCGGGTCGCCACCGAGGAGCTGCGATACTACCCTTCCGAGGCCAGAACCCCGGCTGCCGGGGCCAATTTCCGACTGGGGGATACCATCGTGGGGCTCCAGGCCATCCGGCGCGCGCCGATAATACAGTCGGCCTACCTGGCCCCCAGTGAGCCGCCGCTAGCCTCCCTCCTGATCAAGGGCGGGCAGCGCAAAGGCGACCGGATCGGCGTCCGTACCCCGGTGGTGAACATCGGCCGTGCCGACTACAATGACATTTCCCTTCCGGACTCGAGCGTGAGCGCAAGCCATGCCAAGCTGCAACTCCGCGAAGGCGTCTGGATGCTCGCGGACCTCGGTTCGACTAACGGAACCCGCGTGGATGGGGATCCGGTACGGGGTGAAACGCCCCTTTCTCCCGGCAGCACCATCATTTTCGGAGAGGTGGCGGTATCGTTCGAGCCCCGGGACAGCGGGGTGGCCAAGGGCTCCGGCACGAAGGTACTCCAGGTTCCGCTGGCCGCCTCGGCTCCGGCAGGTCCGGGGCCGCAGGGCAGCGTGCTGGGCGGCGCCCGGCGGCAGCCGGTCCCGGATCCTCCGGCCAACCGCATGCCTCTGATCGTTCTCGGCATTGGGGCGGTGCTGCTGCTCCTTGCTTACTTCTTCCTCGGCTGAGCCATGCGGATCTCCTGCGCGGGCAATACGGACGTGGGCGTGGTCCGGTCGGGGAACGAGGACAGCTTCCTTCTCGACTGCGCCAAGGGCCTGTTCATCGTGGCCGACGGCATGGGCGGCCATGCGGCGGGCGAGGTCGCCAGCGAAATGGCGGTACAAATCGTGGCCAAGGAGCTGGGGAGCCTTCGGGGGCTATCGGATGGGGAGGCGGCTGCGAAAATGCGGAGCGCCATCCGGAAAGCCAACGCCTCCATCTTCGACCGCACCCTGGCGGAGCACGACAAGCGCGGGATGGGAACCACCACCACCGTGATGGTGCTGTTCTCCCGGCGCTACCTGATCGGTCAAGTGGGCGACAGCCGGGCCTATCTGCTTCGCGAGGGGAACCTGCTGCAGCTCACCAAGGATCACAGCTACGTCCAGGAGCAGGTCGACGCCGGGCGGCTCACGCCCGAAGAGGCGCGCGTCCACCCCTACGCCAACGTGATCACCCGCTGCGTCGGCTCCAGTGGCGACGTGGTGCCCGACCTCTACTTCGGCACGCTCGAGGTGGGCGACCTCGTGCTGCTGGCCTCCGACGGCCTCACCGGGATGCTCGAGGACGAGGATGTCGCCGAAGTGCTGCGCTCCGACCTGCCGCTCGAGGAGATGGTCGACAAGCTCATCGCCGACGCCAACCATCGCGGCGGCCTCGACAATATCACCACCATCCTGATCCGGATCGAGGAAGTCTCGCCGCCCACCGGCGAAATGCCGGCGAAGCGGGGGTAGTCCCACGGGGTGGCAGCTGCGGCCTCGATGACGGTTTTTCTGTCAGCCCTGCGCACGGGGAGGTAGACTCTCCCTTTCTTGCCCGGAGCGCCCGATGTCCCGATCGCCCCACCCATATCGCACCGCCATCGCCGCCGTCCCGCTCCTCGCGGCCGTCCTGCTGGCTGGTGCTCACGCCCGG
>JAYUAL010000320.1:0-4056 GCA_043741355.1 Gemmatimonadales bacterium
GCCGCGTATGGACTTTTGCTCAAGGAGATCAGCGGCGGAGTAGTACGGGGCAACCAATTCTCCGCCAACACCGTCGGTCTCTATCTGGAGGACTCCAACCGGAATATGGTGACGGGCAACGTGTTTCAGGGCAACGGGTGGGCGGTCAAGGTGCTGGCCAATGCCACGGACAATCGCTTCGAGGGCAACAGTTTCTCGGGCAATACCTTTGACGTATCCACCAACAGCCGCACCGCTTCGAGCAGCTTTTCCGGCAACTGGTGGGATCACTATCGCGGCTACGACCTCGACCGTGACGGTATCGGCGACGTTCCCCACCGGCCGGTGCGCCTCTTCTCCCTGGTTGTGGAACAGCACGAGCCGGCGCTGATCCTGCTCCGCTCACTTTTTGTGGATCTCCTGGATGGGGCAGAGCGCCTGATGCCCATCCTCACACCGGACGCGCTCAGCGACCGGCGCCCGCTGATGGCGCGGCCCAGGTGACCCCGTCACGCGTCATCGTCAGGGGCCTCCGGAAGCGATTCGGGCGGCGCGAGGTGCTGCGCGGACTCGACCTGACCATCCAGCCGGGCCGGGTCACCGCGGTGGTCGGGCCCAACGCCGCCGGGAAGACCACGCTCATCAAGACGATCCTCGGCCTGGTGCGCGCGGACCGCGGCGGCGGGACGGTCGAAGTCGACGGCATACTGGTGAACGGGGGCCCTGGGTATCGGGAGCGGATCGGCTACATGCCGCAGTCGGCGCGATTCCCGGAGCACCTGACGGGGCGCGAAGTCATCCGATTCCTCACCGATTTGCGCGGTCGGAAGACCGAGCTGGATGAAGAACTGATTGAGCGCTTCCGGCTTGAGTCGTCCCTGGTCCAGCCCATCCGAACGCTGTCGGGCGGAACCCGGCAAAAGCTCAACGCCGTGGTGGCGTGCCTGTTCCGCCCTTCGCTCCTGATCCTCGACGAGCCCACCGCCGGCCTTGACCCGGTCGCCGCCGGTTTGCTCAAGGACAAGGTGCTCCGTGCCCCCGCCCTGGGCGCCACGGTGCTGCTCACCTCGCACATCATGAGCGAGGTCGAGGAACTGGCCCAGGACCTGGTCTTCCTGATCGAGGGCGCGATTGCCTTCCAGGGGACGGTCGAGACCCTTCTCGCTGAGAGTGGCGAGACTCGGCTCGAGCGGGCGATCGCGCGGCGGCTCGAGGCGGGGTGGACATGAGAACGGCCGGGAAGGTGCTGGTCTCCCAGCTTCGCAACGTCGCCCGAAGCCCCTGGATGCTCGGCTATGCAATGGTGCTGCTGGCTGCAACGGAACTCCTGCTCAGATTTGGCGGGAGTGGGGAGCGGGCCCTCCTGTCGCTCCTTAACGTCGTGTTGCTGCTCTTGCCGCTCATGAGCGTGACGTTCGGCACGCTGTACGTGTACAACGCGAGGGAATTCATCGAGATGCTGCTGGCCCAGCCGGTGGGCCGGGGAGCCCTCTACGCCGGTCTGTTCGGCGGGATCGTCCTTCCATTGAGCGGTGCTTTCCTGCTTGGAGTCGGCCTTCCCCTTTTGGCCCAGGGGGGAGGAGAACCCGGGTTCGCGGGCCACGCCGTGATGCTCCTGGCGGTGGGGCTTCTCCTCACGCTGGTCTTCACCGCGTTCGCCCTCTGTGTCTCCGTACTGATCGAGGATCGGGCCCGGGGCCTCGGCGCCGCCCTGCTCGTCTGGCTCTTCACGACGCTGGCATACGACGGATTCATCCTGCTCGTCGCGACGCTCTGGTCCGACTACCCTCTGGAAGGACCACTGCTGGTCATGGTGTTCCTGAACCCGGTGGATCTCGCGCGGGTCCTGCTGCTTCTCACTTTCGACGTTTCCGCGTTGATGGGCTATACCGGCGCCGTGTACCAGCGATTCTTCCACGGTGGGTGGGGAATGCTCTTGGCGTTCGGGATGCTCCTGGCGTGCGCCGGCGTACCGTATCTGCTCGGGTTGCGCTGGTTCAGGCGGAAGGACTTCTAGCGGGCCCGCAGCACCCCGACGGCCCCTTTGGTGGCATCGGCAAACGCATGCGACACAAATGGATACAATCCCGCTTCGGCGAGCCGCACCTCGAAAATCATCCCGCCGCCCACCGGGACGCTCGCCGTCTGCATTCCCCGCTGGGGCGCCGGGAATCCTTTGGTGCGGGCTAGATCGGCACGGTCAGCACCGCACAGGGGGCGGACTTCAGGAGCTCGCGGCCTACGTATCCGGAGCCCAGATCGCCCCGCAATCCGCCGCGCCGGACCCCGAGGACCAGCAGATCAGACCGGTTCTCCCGAATTGCCCTGAGAATCTCCGGAACCGGATCGCCCCAACGCAGCAGCAGCTCGCACGCCCCGGCGTCAAGGTGGAGGAGGTCGATCAGGACGGCGACCCGTTCATGCCGAAGATCCCGCCCGGTGTCGGTCGCATCCGGCTGCAACCCGGGCAGGACGCAGATGGCCTTCGTCCCGGCCTTGGTGAGGTTCAGGAACGGGACCGTGAGGCCGACGACGCCGAGGCCCCGAAGGCTCCCGTCGAGCGCGATCATCGCGCGCCGTATCGTTTGAACCTCCGGCGGTACGAAGAGGGACAGGCCGCTCCGCCTGCGGACGACGGTGTCCGAGGTCACACCCAGGTTATGCGGCCGCTCCGGACTGCTCTCCTCGCGACCCAGCAGGACGAGGTCCGCTCCCCACGTCTCCGCCTGGCGGACAATCTCTACCCCGGGAAGCCCGCCGATCCTGGTGACGGTCCCGGTCAGGGTCGCGGGCTCGGCGCTCCAGCCGGAGGCGGGACCCGGCAGGCTGTCCTCCGTCTCCACCGCGAGGCGCATGAACTCCCCGTTGGCCTGCTGCGCGAGGGCGCGCCCGACCGCCACGGCGTGCTCGCCGTTGCTGCGGCCATCGGTTGCTGCCAGAACTCGCTGAATTGGCACCCGCGCCCCCCCCCCGCGCTCGGATAATCACCCGTGGATAGTGGGCGGGACCTGATGAAGCGACCCTGAAAGGCCCATGAACCTGGACCGGGCCTCGCCGCCCCGGGTGTGCCCCGGATATACTCCGGCGATGGAGAGCGCCGTGCCCGCAGCACAGAGCCGCATCGAGCGGGTGATTCGCGAGGTGCCTGGCCTCATGGCGGAGGTCCGGCTGGAACCGGTGCTGCAACGGGTGGCGGATCTGGCCGCCGATATCATTGGGGCTCGGTACGTGGCGGTGGGACTACTGGCACCGGACCGCCGCACTCTCGAGAGCTTCATCGTTTCCGGCATGACCCCTTCGCAACAGGCCGCGATCGGCAAGCTGCCGGTCGGACACGGGATTCTCGGCCTGCTGATCAAGGAGGGGAAGCCGATTCGCCTCCCGGACCTCGCGGGGCATCCGGCTTCCTCCGGCTTCCCGCCGAACCACCCTCCGATGAAGTCGTTTCTGGGGGTGCCGATCGCCTCCCGCCAGGGAGTGATCGGCGAGCTGTACCTGACCGAGAAGGTCGGCGCCGCCGAGTTCAGCGAAGAGGATCAACATATCGCGGGCCTCCTCGCAATCACGACCGGCTCGGCGGTGGAGAACGCCCGGCTCTTCGGCGAGCAGAGCCGTCTGATGGAGGAGGTGCAGGGACTCCATCGGTCCCGGGAGCGTTTCTTCGCGATGGTGAATCACGAGCTGCGCAACGCGCTCGCGGCGGTGTTTGGCTGGGCCGAGCTGCTGGTTCGGAAGAAGGACCCGGCGACGGTGCCGCGGGCCGCCTTCGAGATCCTCGATTCGGCCGAGCAGGCGGTGGCGCTCATCAACGACCTGCTGGATCTCAGCCGGCTCGACGAAGACCGCCTGCAGCCGGTGTTCCGCACGGTCGATTGCGGCGTCGTCGTGCGCGGCGCGATCCAGCGCGTCATGCCAACGGTTTACGAGCGTGGGGTGAAGTTGAGTCTCCAGATTCCGCGGGAAGGGCTGCTTTCCCGGACCGACGCCCACCGGGTGGAACAAATCCTCGTGAATCTGTTGCAGAACGCGATCCGCCACTCCCCGGAGGGCGGCACCGTCACCACCACCGTGGGGACG
>JAYUAL010000321.1:0-1603 GCA_043741355.1 Gemmatimonadales bacterium
GGAGCCTTCGAGCAGCGCGGCCTTCAGCGCGCCCACCCGGACCGAGAAGAACTCGTCGAGGTTTCCACTCACGATCGCCAGGAAACGGAGCCGCTCCGCCAGCGGCACGCCGGGATCCTCGGCCAGCTCGAGCACCCGCTCGTTGAACGCGAGCTGGGCCAGCTCCACGTTGAAGAAGCGGTCCTGGGGCAGGTCGGTGGTCGCGCGCGCGGGTTGGGCGTGGTGGACGGTCGGGCGGGCGGGAGGACGGGAAGCCGGGACGCGAAGCGCCGGGGCGAAGCGCTCGGTGGGGCCGCGCGGAGCGGCTTGGAGCAGGCTGGCGCGGGTGGCCACCGCGAGAGCGGCCAGGGTTTCCGGGGTCCGGATGTCGGGCGTGCCGACCTTCGCGATGGCCTCTCCCGCCGGGAGCCAGTGAAGGCCGTCGCCGTCGCCACGGATCCTCCGGGCCACCCAGACCTCGAGGGCGTCGCGGTCTTCGGTGGGGGGGAGCGTCGTCAGCAGCGACAGGGTACCGACGCTACTGCCGGTGACCTTGCGCAGCAAGTGGCGCACCGCCTCCTCGCCGCTGCCCTGTGACACCGGAAGGGCGTGCCCCCCCTCGTGCGGCAGGAAGCCGACATTCCCTTCATCCAGCGCCAGCATCACCACCGCGGTCTCCGAGCCGAACTTCCGGGTGGCCGCCTCGGCGGCCAGGACCTCCACTTGCCCTGCGGCCCGCTGGTGCCGCGGCAGCTCCATCGGCCGGAGGCCATCCCCCCGCTCCAAAGCACTGGCAACCGCCTCGAGGCGCGGCCCACCCGGCGCGATGCGCCGCACCTGGAGCTCCTCGAAGCCGCGGGTCAGGCCCGCGTGCCGGACGGTGCAGGCATCATAGAGAAAGGCGAAGCGGGGCGTCTTCCGGAACCAGCCGCTCGAGCCGATCCGGGTCCAGCGCTCCACCTCCAACTCGATTTGGGGCCGGAGCTGGCCGGGATCGATGAGGCCCCGGAGCCGCCGGGCCGGCTCCGAGTCTTCCTGAAGCGCCTGGCGGGGATCGAGTGCGGCGACGTCGGCCTCGTAGCGCTCGACCGGCAGCGCGGGCCCGCCCGCGATGAACAGGGTGAGGATCCGGCGGTCGTCCGCCTGGATGCGGACCCGGCAGGAGACCCCCCGCGCGTGCAGAGTCCGGTCATTGGTGTCGAGGTAGATGTCGCGATGGAAACTCTTGGTGGGCAAAGACCCCGTGAGGCGGGACGGCAGCGCGGCGTCACGCAGGGCTGCCAGTGCCTCCGGGCCGGAGACGTCGCAGCGAAACTGGGACTCGGCGGCCATCAGGCATCCCGCACGTCAATCGTCACCACCTTGGGAAGTACCGCGCGCCGCATCGACTCCACCACCAGCGTGCTGGGAATGCTGCGCTTGAACTTCACCTTGTACTGCGCCATCGCGCGGCCGCCGTCGCCGGCGCCGGCCTTCTCGAACTCCCAGCGCTTGGTCTGGCCCTCGAGCACCTGCTCGATCGACTGGCGCACCGGCGCCGCGTCGTCGGGCTGCATCATGACCCGGAGCAGCGAATCGAACCTGGGCTTGGCCGCTTCCGCCTCCTCGGCGGTGGGGCCGGTAT
>JAYUAL010000322.1:0-4052 GCA_043741355.1 Gemmatimonadales bacterium
GACCCTGGGTGGCGTGGTCGGCGGCACGGCGGGAATGGCGGCCGGGGCAGGCGTGTCCTTCGTGACCACCTATGCGCTGGGCCAGGCCGCCCGGCAGTACTACGCGCAGGGCCGCCGGCTCTCCCGCGAAGACATCCAGGCGCTGTTCCAGCGGTTCCGCGCCGAGGCGGAAGTACTGCTCCCGCGGTTCCAGGAGGAGATCCACCGCCAGGCGCAGCACCTCGACCTCAAGCGCCTGGTCGATTCCCTGCGCGGGACCTGAGCCACCTTCGCCGATGCCGGACGCCCACTCGAGCGACATCACCGAGTTGCTGCTGGCTGTGCAGGGCGGCGGGCCCGACGCGGTATCGAAGCTGATGCCGGTGGTCTATGCCGAGCTCAAAGCGTTGGCCGCGGGCTACCTCCGCGCCGAGCCGGCCGTCTGGACGCCAGCCTTCAGTATCGGGTCCTGGCGCGCCCGCTGGGAACCGGGCCGGTGCCTCGGTCGGCTTCCCGGACGCATTGACGGTGACGGGAGATCTGTCGGCCGGAGCCATCAGTGGGCGAGCGGTGCAGGACGGGTACGACTGGGGAGGACGGGCCCCGCTCACTGCGCTCGCCACAATGGATATTTCGGCCACCAAGCAGGGCACCTCGCTGAGCGGGAGAATCCGGATGATCTATTGGGTGTACCGCGAGGTCCGGGTGGTTCCCCCAGGGTGCCGGACGCTGGATTGCACCTACGGCATTCCGAACTACATCGGGGACGCCGTTCGGACCATCGACTTCACGGCGACCCGGCTCCAATAGCTACCAGGGCGGGTCCGCGACATGATGCGGCTCGTCCAGCAGGATGGCGCTGGCCCTCTCGCCGGTCGCGGTTTCGTGCTGGCCCTCGGGGATGATCAGCAGCGCGTTGGCCTTGATCATCGAGGTGAGGATGCCGGATCCCTGCGGGCCGGTGAGCCGGGCCTCCAGGCCCAGGCCGCCCCGCGTCACCACGGCGCGCAGGAAGTGCTGCAGCCTGGGTCCCAGGTGGATCGACTCCGCCAGCCGCACCGGAGTGGCCGCGCGAAATGGCAGACCGTGGCCCATCATCGCCCGGATGGCCGGGCGGACGAACAGCTCGAAGGTGACCATCGCGCTCACCGGGTTACCGGGAAGCCCGATCCACGGCACGCCCGCCACCTCCCCGTAACCCACCGGCGCTCCGGGCCGCATTCTGAGCTTCCAGAAATCGATCCGGCCGAGGGCTTCGATCGCGGCCCTCAGGTGATCGTGGTCTCCCACGCTGATACCCGCGGTGGTGACCAGCAGGTCGCAGCCGGCGGCGAGCCGGAGATGCAGCCGCACGCTCTCCTGGGTGTCCTGCATGAGGCCCAGATTGACGGGAATCCCCCCCGCCTGGTGGATCAACGCGATCATGGTGTGGGTGTTGGAGCTCGCCACCTTGCGACCGGAAAGGATCTCCTCGGGCCGGTCGATGTCCACGATTTCGTCGCCGCCGCCCAGGATGCCGATCCGGGGGCGCCGGTATACCACCGGGTGGGCTACAGCGAGCGACGCCAGCACGCCGAGCTGTGCCGGACCCAGCTCGGTGCCGGCGGCGAGCGCGAGCGCGCCATTCCGGATGTCTTCGCCGGCCACGCGGATGTTGGCTCCACAATCCCGGTCATTCCTGATCACGACCTCCCTTACTCCTGACTCCTGATTCCCGACCCCTGGATCGGTGTCTTCTTGCCGGATCACGGAGTCGGCGCCCTCCGGTAGTGGAGCGCCGGTGAAGATGCGGGCGCACTCGAAAGCGGAGAGCGGGCGGGTGGGAAAGGTGCCGGCCGGGATCGACTCCACCACGCGGAGCGTCACTGGCGCGAGGGGGCTGGCGCCCCGCACATCCTCGGCCCGGGCGGCGTAGCCGTCCATCGCGGAGTTGGTCCATGCGGGGATGTCGAGGGGACTGACGACGTGTTCTGCGAGCACCGAGCCCAGGGCATCGTCGAGCGGCACCCGCAGCGGCGGCTGCCGCCGCGTCCGGGAGAGAATCCGCTGCGCTGCGGCCGCGGGGGCCAGGGGCTCCGTCACAACGCCAGCGGTTTCCCCTGTTCCATGATCATCATGGCCAGCACCGTGAGCCACATGGTGTCGCTGAAGCGGAGCACCCGGCAGGGCGCGGTATAGTGGTGGTCGTCGGTGATGATGGCAATCCATTCGGTCGCGTTGGGGGCGCCCAAGGTGTAGAGCGGAGCCTTGGCCGACTCTTTCCGGTACACCTCGATCTTGGGGATCGGGGCGGTCTTGAAGCCTTCGACCAGGATGATGTCCATGTCGGCGAAATACTGGCGGGCCAGCTCTTCGGGCCCGGTGACGTCGAGCCGGCGCTCGAAGGTGACCCGGAGCTCAGGGGAGGCAACCAGGACGCCGTCGGCGTTGCCCTCGTGGAAATGGCGCCAGGAGTCGGTGTCGGGCCGGTCCACGTCGACGGGATGAGAGGCGTGCTTGATGGTGCCCACCCGCCGCTTCTGGCGCTTGAACTCATGAGCCAGCGCGGCCACCAGCGTGGTCTTCCCGGCGTTCTTGTGCCCGATGACGGATACGATTTTGGTCACAGCGCCATCCCGTTGGCCCGGACGACATCGTCCGCGGTATTCACGTTGAAGAAGATCCGTTCCGGATCGCCGAACCGTTGAATCTCGGAGTCGGGCAGGATCCGCACCCGGACCGCCTCGTGAAAGGCGATCGCTCGAAGATCGCCCCGATCGAGCGCCTCCGCCATCGCGGGGCCGGTGGCAGGGCCGTACCCGGCGCAAAGGGGCTCCAACCCCCGCCGACCCCCGCTGGCCGGGATTACGACATCGGCCCCCGCCAGGCCGCTGCCCAGCTCCCGGATCAGCCCGGCTGGCACGAACGGCATGTCCCAGGCAACGCAGACCACCGGTGCCGCCGCCTCGAGGACCGCGGTGTGCAGGCCTCCCAAGGTGCCGAATCCCGGGCGCCGGTCTGCCACCACCCGGAGGTCGGGCCGCCAGGCGGGGGCGTCGGGGGCGTTCGCCACCAGCAGGGGGAGCGTCCCCAGGCCCTCCACGAAGGCATCGACCAGCCGGTCGAGGATCCGGCGGCCGTGGATTTCCAGCAATCCCTTGGGTGCGCCGCCCATGCGCGTGGCGCCTCCGCCGGCGAGGATGGCGCCCACCACAGTGGGGACAGTGGGGACGGTGAGGACGGGCGGACGGTCAACCCGTGGGTCTGGTTTGTGGGCCATTGGTCCGTCCGTCCGACTGTCCGTCTGTCCGTCCGTGGTAATGGGGCTCTCCGCTAACCGCTCGTCCGACCAATATCATACCCGTCCGCCGCGCGATGTCGACCGCCAGCGTCGAGGGCACCGAAGGCGTCGCGACCCAGGCGATGCCGGCGCGCGCGGCTTTGGCGGCCAGCTCGGCGGAGATCCTCCCGGTGACCAGGAGCCCCAGGCCGGCGATCGGCCGCCGGGCCAGGACCAGTGCCCCGATCACCTTGTCGACGGCGTTGTGGCGCCCGATGTCTTCCGCGTGGGCGAGGATCCCGGCGCCGTCGGTGAGCGCCGCGGCGTGGATCCCGCCGGTGTCGCGATACCGCTCCCCGCGGGCGAAGAGCTCCTTGAACAGCGGACGGAGCCGCTCGAACGCCGGCGGCTCGCCCCGGACCGCCACCGGGCGGATCGTGTCCGGCTCAGCCAGGAAGATGCTGACCGCGCCGCACCCGGAGGCGAGGACCGGGCGCCGGGCCTCCCCCCGGACCTTCGTCACCCGCTCCGGGGCGATTTCGGCCCAGAAGCCAAGGTCGGTGGCGCAAGGCCGCAGCCGGACGTCATCGAGGGTGTCGACGTACCCCTCGCCGGCCAGCCATCCGATTGCCAGCTCCTCGAGAAGATCCGGGGTGCACATCCAGGTGACGGCCGGGGCGCCGTTCACCTCGAGCCAGACTGGCACCTCCTCCACGGCGGCCTGGTCGGACATGCGGCCGCCGCGCTTTTCCGGTCGGGATGGGGCAGGCTCCTGCTTTTCATCGGTCAATCAGCACCTCCTTGCCCGGACCGT
>JAYUAL010000323.1:0-1602 GCA_043741355.1 Gemmatimonadales bacterium
CTCCCTTCCCGCCGGGTTGGCGCGTCCTGGGGCAACCTGGCGCCAGCGAGGTACCCCCCACGGCTGCCACCGCACAAAAAAGGCGGGGCGCTGGGTTCTGCCTGCGTGGGCCGATTACTTCCGGTCGTCCCGGCGTGGTTCCGGTACCGTCCTCAGCCCGGGCCGCGCGAATGTCTTCCCTTGGAACGCATCGTGCGCGGCGGCTTTGCCGAGCGCCAACGGGGCAGCCTCATATCTTTACTCGGTCGGACATTGAGGAGAGGATCAACCTTCAGGAATCCGGTGGGAATGCCAAGGTCTATCAGGTGCGCCAGATACGGAAGGTGATTCGTAAATACCACTTGGGCGGGATTTCGGAGGAGGAGTAATGCACCACTACGAAATGATCGTTTCCTGGAGCGCGGAGGACGGATTGTTTGTCGTGGACATCCCCGAGCTGCCCGGGTGCATGGCCCACGGAGCGACTCCCGCCGAAGCTGTGGCCAGTGTGCAGGAGGCGATCACCCTCTGGATTTCGACCGCGAGAGCGGACGGACGCCCGGTTCCGGAGCCGAAGGGGCGCCGAGTACTCGTTGAGTGACCGCGGTGCCGCGTCGCCGTGGCAGGCAAGGCGGGGCTACTCCGCCACGTCCGGCGGCCCCCTCACTCCGGGCGCCGGCTCCTTGCTGAACCCCGGCCGTCCCATGGCGGCAAAGGTGAGCCGCTTCCCCAGCTCCACGCCGGGCTGATCGAACGGATTGACGCCGTACCAGGCCCCGGCAAACCCGGTGGCCAGCTGGTAGAACATGATCAGCTCCCCCACCGTCTCCGCGGACAACGCCGGGAGCGACACGGTGAGATTCATTCGCCCCAGCCGCGCCAGCGCCGCCGACGTGGCCTCCTGCTCGGCGATCAGCAGCTCGCCCATGGTGTGGCCGGCCAGGTACGCCAGTTCCTCCGGCAATCCAGGGCGGCCCGGGATGATCACATCTTCCCCGGGGTGCTCCACCCGGAGGAACGTCACCACTTTGTCGAACGGGCCCTCGGTGTAGAGCTGTACCTGACTGTGCTGGTCGGTCGCGCCCAGGGCGGCCACCGGCGTCGGCCCCACATGGACCACCTCGCCCCGGCGGTCCAGCCGCTTGCCGAGGCTTTCGGCCCAGAGCTGGGCGTACCACGCCGCGAACTCCCGCAGCCGGTCGGAGTAGGGCATCAGCACGTGGATCCTGGCGCCGAGCCAGGCGTCGGCGGCCCAATGGAGCGCGGCGTGGAGCGCGGCCGGGTTGTCCGCCAGCGAGTCCGATTCGGCCCGCACCAGCGCGCGATCGGCTCCGCGAATCAGCCCCGCAATGTCGATTCCCACCAGGGCGGCCGGCAGCAGGCCCACCGGCGTCAGCACGCTGAAGCGGCCCCCGACGCCGGGCGGCACGGCCAGCGCCGCGATGCCCTCCCGTTCGGCGATCTCCCGGAGCGGCCCCTTGGCGGGATCGGTGGTGAACGCCAGGTGGCGCACTGCGGCGTCGGAACCCAGCGCCTGATCCAGCCAGGCCCGCACCACCAGGTATTGCGCCAGCGTCTCGGAAGTGCCGCCCGATTTGCTGATCACGTTGACGAACACGCGCC
>JAYUAL010000324.1:0-4039 GCA_043741355.1 Gemmatimonadales bacterium
AAGCACGTCGTCGAGGTAGCGGAGCCGGTCCAGCGAGATGTCCATGATGATGACGTTGGCGCCGAGTCCCGCGGCCATCTTGGCGGAATTGATCCCCACCACGCCCCCACCGATGATGGCCACCTTGGCCGGTGCCACGCCCGGAACGCCGCCCAGAAGCACCCCCCGCCCGCCATGCACTTTTTCCAGGTACTTGGCCCCCTCCTGCACCGCCATGCGGCCGGCCACCTCCGACATCGGGGTGAGCAGCGGCAGCTCGCCATTGGGGAGCTGCACCGTTTCGTAGGCGATCGCGATGGCGCCGGACGCGATCACCGCCCGGGTCAGCTCCTCGGCGGCGGCAAAATGGAAGTAAGTGTAGATCACCTGCCCCTTCCGCATCCGGGGCCACTCGACCGCGATGGGCTCCTTCACCTTCATGATCATCTCTGCCGCGGCCCATACCTCGTCCGCGGTGCCGAGGACTTGTGCTCCAGCCGACACGTACTGTTCGTCGGTGAACCCGCTGCCCAGGCCGGCGCCCTGTTCGATGTACACGGTGTGCCCGCTGCCCACCAGCAGCTCGCTGCCGGCGGGAACCAGGGCGATGCGGTTCTCGTTGGTCTTGATTTCCTTCGGGACGCCGATGATCATGTCGCGATCTCTGAGTTGAAAGGTTCCCGGTCCGGGCCCAGCCGTACCGCGCTCCACCGCTCGGGAACGAAGAACTCGCCGGCCAGGGCGGCCACGTCCTCCGCCGTCACCGCATCGATCTCGGCCAGCACTTCGTCGAGCCGCCGGTACCGGTCGCGGTGCAGCGCCATCCCCGCCAGCCGGTGCATCCGGCTGCTCGGGCTCTCCAGCGACAGCATCACCTGCCCCTTGAGCTGCTGCCGTCCGCCAGCGAGCTCCTCGGCCGGAAGTCCCTCGCGGGAAAGCCTGGAGAGCTCCTCACGAATGGCGGATTCGGCGGCCTCCGCGGTGCCGGGCTGGGTGCCGACGTACACACCCACCATTCCGGCGCTCTGGAAACTCTGCTGGAAGGCATAGACCGCATACGCCAGCCCCAGCTCCTCACGCACCCGCTGGAACAGCCGGCTCGACATGCCGCCACCCAGCACGTTGGTCAGGATGGCGAGGGCGTAGCGGCGCGGATCCCGGGCGCCGAAGGTATCGCTGCCCAGGACAACGTGAGTCTGGGCCGACTCCCGCCCCTCGACCAGCGTGGCGCCCCGGCAGGCGGGCACCGGGGCCACCGGCGCCCGAGCCGGCTCTGCGGGACCCTCGAACCAGCCTTCCCGCTCCAGTACGGTCAGGAGCTGGCCGTGGTCCACGTGGCCCGCCGCCGCGATCACGCAGTTCCCGCGATAGTACCCCGCCCCGTGCACCGCCGCGAGGTCCCCCGCGGTCAGACTGCCCACGCTTTCGGGGGTGCCCAGGATCGAATACCCATAGGGATGCTCGGGCCAGAGGGTCTTCGCGTGCAGCTCGAAAACCAGATCGTCGGGAGTATCGTTGACGCCGCTGATCTCCTCCAGCACGACGTTCCGCTCCAGGTCCAGGTCTTCGGCCCGGAGCAGCGGATGCCGGACCAGGTCGGTCAGGATCTCCACCGCCAGGGGAACGTCGGCGTCGAGAATGTGGGCCTGGAAACTGGTATGGTCGCGGGAGGTGTAGGCGTCGAGCGAGCCGCCCCGCACTTCGAGCTCCTGGGCGAGCTGCTTGGCGGTCCGGCGCACCGTGCCCTTGAAGACCAGATGCTCGAGCAGGTGCGCCACGCCCATCTTCTCGGGCGTCTCGTGCACGCTGGCGGACCGGACCCAGATGCCAACCGCGGCCGACCGCACGCCCACGAGTTTCTCCGAGAGCACGGTCAGGCCGTTGCCAGCAACGGACCGGAACAGTCCGTCGTCGAGGGGTTCCAGCTCCACGCCGGCGTTACTCTTTCGGAATCAGCGCCTTCCGGGACAGTTTCATCCGGCCGCGCTCGTCGACCTCGAGAAGCTGCACCTTCACGATATCACCCTTCTTGACCACGTCCTCGGTCTTCTCGGTGCGGCCATGCTGGAGCTCGCTGATGTGGAGGAGCCCCTCCACTCCGGGGATGATCTCGACGAAGGCGCCGAAGGGGGTGGTACTTTTGACCGGCCCCTCGTAGATCCGGCCCACTTCGGGCTCCGCCACGATGGCCATAACCATATCCCGCGCTTTGTTGCCGGCTTCTCCGCCGACGGCCGCGATGGTGACCACGCCGGAATCCTCGATGCTGATCTTGGCGCCGGTGGCGTCCTGGATGCCGCGGATGGTCTTGCCCTTGGGTCCGATGACGTCGCCGATCTTGTCCGGCTTGATCTGGATCGTGAAGATCCGCGGTGCGTAGGGTGACAGGTCCGGCCGGGCCGAGGCGAGCACCTTCTTCATCTCATCCAGGATATGCAGGCGGCCCTTCTTGGCCCGGCCCAGCGCCTCTTCGATGATCTTGAGGTCGAGGCCCTCGATTTTCATGTCCATCTGGATCGAGGTGATCCCCTGCTCGGTGCCGGCCACCTTGAAGTCCATGTCTCCCAGAGAATCTTCGGAGCCCAGGATGTCGGTCAGGATGGCGACTTTGTCCCCGTCCTTGATCAGCCCCATTGCCACACCGGCGCAGGCGGCCTTGATCGGCACACCGGCGTCCATGAGCGCGAGCGACCCGCCGCAGACCGTGGCCATCGAGGAGGAGCCGTTGGACTCGAGAATCTCGGAGACGATGCGCAGCGTGTAGGGGAACTTGTCGAAGTCCGGCAGCAGCGGCTGCAGCGCCCGCTCCGCCAGCGCCCCGTGCCCGATCTCGCGGCGGCTGGTGCCGCGGATCATCTTGACCTCGCCGGTCGAGTAGGGCGGGAAGTTGTAGTGCAGCATGAACGACTTGGTGGTCTCGCCGGCCACGTCGATCGAGTCGATGCGCTGCTCGTCGTCACTGGTACCCAGGGTGACCGCCACCAGGGCCTGGGTCTGGCCCCGGGTGAAAAGCGCCGAGCCATGGGCCCGGGGCAGATACCCGGTTTCGATCGTGATGGGCCGCACCGTATCGCTGTCGCGCCCGTCCACCCGCTCACCTTTGTCGAGCACTTGAGCCCGCATCACCCGGTACTCGATCTCCTCGATCTCGTTGGCAATCTCGCGGACCCGGTCGGGGAACTCCAACGAAAGCCTGGCGATGACATCGCGCTTGACCTGGCCCAGCGACGCGGCGCGCGCGGCCTTGTCCTTGGCGTTGATGGCCTTGCCCATGTCCTTCTCGACCAGCTCCCGCACCCGCTTGACCAGCGCCTCGTCCATCGGGGCTTTGGTCCAGTCCATCTTGGGTTTGCCGGTCTTCTTGACCATCTCCTTGATGTGACCGACCAGCTCCTTGACGCCCTTATGCGCCACCTTGAGGCCGTCAAGGATGTCGGCTTCCGACACCTCGAGCGATCCGCCTTCGACCATCACGATCGAGTCGGCGCTGCCGCTCACGGTGAGATCGATGCTGGACAGGTCGAGCTGCTGGAAGGTGGGATTGAGAATCCAGTTGCCTTCCAGGCGCCCCACCCGCACCATCGCGAGCGGCCCGTTCCATGGAATGTTCGAAAGCGAGAGCGCCAGCGCGGCCGCAAAGCCGCCGATCACATCGGCATCGTTCTCCTGGTCTGCGCTCACGACGGTGACGAAGACCTGGACCTCGTTCTTGAACCCCTCGGGAAAGAGCGGCCGGATCGAGCGATCGATGAGCCGGCATGCCAGGATTTCCTTCTCGGAAGGCCGGCCCTCGCGCTTGATGAATCCGCCCGGAATCTTCCCGGCCGCGTAGGTCTTTTCCTTGTACTCGACCGTGAGCGGGAAGAACGGGAGGGTGGAGACGTTGGGGGAGACGGTGACGGCGGCGATGACCATCGTATCGCCGAAGCGGACCGAAGCGGAGCCGGCCGCCTGGCGGGCCAGCTTGCCCGTCTCGATGACGAGGGGGCGGCCGGCGAATGTCGTTTCGATTTTGTGCACGGTATGATGCTTTCTGGTGAACTGTCCGCGTTCCAATGCC
>JAYUAL010000325.1:0-1595 GCA_043741355.1 Gemmatimonadales bacterium
CCCCTTCTCGACGGCCTCCCCGGTCGTGCGGACCCAGAGACTGGTGCCCCGCTGGATGACCTCGTACCGACTCACGGGTCCGGTCGAGTCGTCGACGTAACGGAACTCGTAGACGCCGGCGTAACTCGACAAGGCATGCGCCGCGGTGAGCGTGGCCTCGTCACGCTAGGCGAGTCGGCATGCCGACCACTCTACTCCAACCGGCCCGCCACCCCATCTTGCTTCATCCCCTCATGCTCCCCCTCCCCCGCGATCTCCTCCTGGCCCTGCAGGCCCGTGCCGCCCGGAGCGCGCTCGGCGCGTCGACCATGCGGAGCGCCGGCGCCAAGGACGCGGTGCGGGCCGGGCGGGCCTTCCTCGCCGAGGTGGACCTGAGCGGCTTTCGCACCACGAGTCGCTCCCGCTTCCGCGATACACTCGATGGGACCACTGCCGGCCTGCAGGATGCTTTCCCCGAGCCGGCCCGCCATTGGGGCCTGGCCCGCAAGAGCCTCAATACCTTCCTGCGCGACTGCCTCTCCAGCGTGTACCTGCGCGACGCCTATTCGCTCCAGGTGGCCGAGCCGTTCTACGAGGTGCCCCTCGACTCCATTACCGGCACCATGCTGCATCAGCTCGCCGGCGGCACCCTGCCACGCTGGGGGACAGTGCGGGACTTGACGCCGGAAGTGAGCAACGCGTTCCAGGACGTGGCGGCCCAAATCGCCGAGGACCTCGGCATCGCCCGGGTGCACCTCGATGCGATCTGGTGGGGCCAGCGACGCTCCTAGTCAGTGCCTCCAGAGGAGTCCCTGCGCGTGAACCAGCTCTCCAAATCCCGCTTCGTCACCGGCGTGCAGTGCGAGAAGCTCCTCTGGTGGACCGTCCACGAGCCGGCTGCCGCCGAGCTGCAACCCGACAAGGTGCTGCTCGACCTCTTCGACCAGGGCCACCAGGTGGGCGAGCTGGCACGGCTGCGATTCCCGGGCGGCATGCTCATCGACCTTCCCCACGATGCCTACGCCGAGCGCATCGCCGCCACGAAAGCCGCGATCGCCGCGAAAGCCCCCGCCATCTTCGAAGCCTGCTTCGAGGCCGGCGGCGTCTTCACCGCCGTGGACATCCTGGAGCGAAACGACACCGGCTGGACCCTCATCGAGGTCAAGTCCGGCTCCTCGGCCAAACCGGAGCACACCCCCGACGCCGCCATCCAGACCTGGGTGGCCCGCCAGTCCGGGCTCGACATCACCCGCACCGAGATCATGCACTTGAACAAGGACTACCGTCACCCGAACGTGGGTGACCTGATCGCTCGCACCGACATCACCCGCGAAGTTGCGGCCTTTCTGCCCGGGGTACCGGATCTGGTCGAGCAGCTCACCCGCGCGCTGGCCGGCCCGATTCCCGCGAAGAAGATCGGCTTGCAGTGCGGCGAGCCGCGGGAATGCGCCTTCATAACCCGCTGCTGGCCCACCGACCCCGATCACATTCGCACCCTCTACAACGTCGGCATCAAGACCGCCGTCTCCTACCTGGCGTCGGGTATCAACTCGGTTTGGGACATCCCTCCCACCAAGAAACTTCCCGACGCCGCCCGGCGGCAGCTCGAGGCCCTG
>JAYUAL010000326.1:0-4027 GCA_043741355.1 Gemmatimonadales bacterium
TGGGTCGACGCGATGAACAGATGCTCGATCCAATCGTCTTCCTTGGCGGTGGCCCCGGTCAGGCCGCGGCCGCCGCGCCGCTGCTTGCGGTATGTGGAGACCGGGATCCGCTTGATGTAGCCGGAGTGGGAGATGGTGATCACCATGTCCTCCTGGGCGATCAGATCCTCCACCGAGAAATCGTCCTGGTCGGGGATGATCTCGGTGCGGCGGTCGTCCCCGTAGTCCTGGGCCACCTCCGCCATCTCGGCCTTGAGGATGCCCATCCGCTTTTCTTTGCTCTTGAGGATGCTCCGGAGCTCGCCGATCGTGGCGCGGACCTCCTTGAGCTCGGCGTCGAGCTTGTCGATCTCGAGCCCGGTGAGCTTGGCCAGCCGCATGTTGAGAATCGCTTCGCTCTGCTTCTCGGAGAATCCGAAGCGTTTGCGGAGCCGGCCGTCGGCCTCGTCGCTGTCGGCCGAGCCGCGGATGATCTTGATCACCTCGTCGAGGTTATCGACGGCGATCTTGAGACCGTCCAGAATGTGCTCGCGGGCTTCGGCGGCGGTGAGGTCGAACTGGGTCCGCCGGACGATGATCTGGTGGCGGTGCTCGATGAAGTGCTCCAGCAGCTCTTTGAGCGGCATCACCTTGGGCTGGCCCTTGACCAGCGCCAGGTTGATCACACCGAAGGTCGACTGCATCGCGGTGTGCTTGTAGAGCTGGTTCAGCACCACCCCCGGATTCGCGTCGCGCTTGAGCTCGATGACCAGCCGCATGCCGTCGCGGTCGGATTCGTCCCGGGCGTCGCTGATCCCCTCGATCTTCTTCTCGTTGACCAGGGACGCGATATCCTTGTGCAGCGTGGCCTTGTTGACCTGGTAGGGCAGCTCGGTCACCACGATGGCGCTGCGGCCGGTGGAGGGCTTCTCCTCCACCTGGACCCGGGCCCGCATGATCACCTTGCCCCGGCCGGTGGCGTAGGCCTCCTTGAGGCCGCTGGTGCCGTAGATGTAGCCGCCGGTGGGGAAGTCGGGCCCCTTGATGTGCTTGAGCAGGTCCTCGGTGGTCGCGTCGGGAGTGTCCACCAGGAGCTCGACGGCCTTGGCCACTTCGCGGAGATTGTGGGGCGGAATGTTGGTGGCCATGCCGACCGCGATGCCGCTCGAGCCGTTCACCAGCAAGTTCGGAATCTTGGACGGGAGAACAGTCGGCTCCACCAGCCGGTCGTCGAAGTTCGGCTGGAAGACGACGGTGTCCTTGTCGATGTCCTCCAGCATCGCCACGGCGATGCGGGTGAGCCGCGCCTCGGTATATCGGTAGGCCGCGGCGGGGTCGCCGTCGACCGAGCCGAAGTTGCCCTGCCCGTCGACCAGCGGGTAGCGGAGCGAGAACTCCTGTACCATGCGCACCAGCGCGTCGTACACCGAGGCGTCGCCGTGGGGGTGATACTTGCCCAGCACGTCGCCCACCACCGTCGCCGATTTCTTGTAGGGCCGCCCGGGCACCAGGCCGAGCTCGTTCATGGCGTGGAGAATCCGCCGATGCACCGGCTTCAAGCCGTCGCGCGCATCGGGCAGCGCGCGCGACACGATCACGCTCATCGAATAGTTGATGAAGCTCTGCTTCATCTCTTCTTCGATGGGGCGGGGCAGGATTCGTTCACGCGAGTTGGGCGCGGTCATAGGCTATCGGACCTTGGGCTACAGTGGAGGCGGGAAAAGTACCGAAATATAGACGCCCGACCCGGCGGAATGCAACTGGGTCGAGCGCTCTTAAAGTATTGTAGCTAAATGTCTTAGGCGATATGAAATGGCGGACTAGGTGACCGCGTTGCCCCGCTCCGGAAACCGCGCCGCGGAGCGAGCCCGCGCCTTGGCCGACTCGACGGCGCGGTCTCGTGGGGGCGCATTGGTCACCAGCGATACAAGCAGCTCCTGCGCGTCGAGCGTAATCCGGTCCACCGCATGATTGAACGCCGCTTCGTTGGCCTTCGACGGCTTGCTGAAGCCACTCAGCTTGCGGACGAACTGGAGCGATGAGGCGCGGACCTCGTACGGATAGGGATTTGCTTTGTCCCTCCCAACCTACCCGACGCCCTTGGGGCCGGCCAGGGAGGGTGCCCGGTTCGACGCTCGGGCCGTGCCGGCCGGGGGGGATCGGCGCGGCGTCCCCGCGGGCCTCGGGGGCGGCCGCCCCTCCGGTTCCTCACGCCGCCAGGCAGCCCAGTAGGCCCCGAACCATCGAGCCGGGGCGTCTCGCACAGCGGGTTAGGGGGTTGTGGTGGGAGGGGCCGTCCGCCGCCGCCGCGGCGGAGGGCTGCGGGTGCGCTCGAGCGCCCGGGCTCGGTGAGCCAGGATCCGGGCGATCAGGGCGGGATCGGTGAGCACCGCGACGATCCGCATCGGGCCCCGGCAGCGGGGGCAGGCGAGCGGGTCGACTTCAAAAATCCGGCGGAGCAGCTCCGCCCAGCGGTAGCGGGCGGCGCGGAGGGACCAGTCCCCCGAGTCGACAATCGGGACGGAGGCCTCGACCGCGCCGGCGGAGGCCTGGCGTCGTCGGGTGCCGCGGGTCCGGCTGGCGTACCACCGTAGTAGCGCGTCATCACTTGGCCGGGATTGGGGATGTGGGTGACCAGCCGGGCGAGGAACTCAAGGGGGTCCGCGGTCTCCGCCCCGGCCGTGGGCCCCTCCGCTTGTTCGGAGCGATAGCAGACCCGGTCCGCCTCGGCGTCGTAGCTCAGCCGCTCGAGCGCGACGGGATTCCGCGCGCAGTATCGCGCCAGGCGGAGCGCGAAGGCCCGGTCCTCCTCGGGGACGCCGACCCCGGTATGGACCTGAAACCCCGAGTGGGCCACTGGAGCATGGCTTGGGCTTGGTCGGGGTCGAAGAGGCCGCGGCGCACGAAGAGCCGGAGCACCGCGCGGCGAAACGCCTCGGTGAGCTGAGCGGTGTCACCGGCTCGGTAAGGTGACGGTGTGGATCGATGGGCAGATGCTTATTGAACCGATGGGAGAATCGGGTCCCTACGGGATTGGGGCCGCGAACCTCGCCGAGATGTTGGAGCGCATCGCGCCGAGTAGCATCGAAATGGTGGAGGTGTTTCGGGGGCCGGCGCAGATTCCGGGGGAGTTCCACTGGGACGGTTGCGCTGCGATTGCAATCTGGACCCGGTACCACCCCGGGGCCGACTCCGCGGGCGTGTCGCCGAAGCCAAACTAACACCAGAACGAGTCCGGCCGGCCGCCTCGTGGGTGCGTGGGAGCCGGGTCACGAACCCTTCACGCCTCTCACTCCCCGCCCTCCACCTGATCCGCACTGCCCGCTGACCACGCCCTAACCGCTCCGGCCGTCGCCGGATATCCTTCGCTGGGTTGGTGGCGGCGGGCTCAGCAGGGCCTCGCAGCTGAAGCGCAGAGCGTTAGCAGGTTCCTGACAAAGTCGGCGGCACCGGGGGAAAGCCGCATTTCTGGGGACTTGAAAGTGCCACTGAGTCGCCGAGCGTCGTGCTCGGGGCAAATGTCACGGGCGGCCTTTCGTTGCCAGGCAACCGAAAACCGTATTTCAGTAACCTGTTAGACTAGTGCCAGTTCTCGACATTGGTGAAGTGGTCCCAGGCCGATGCCAGCGGCGCTCGGACGGTGAAGACGTTGTCGACGGCCTTTTCATGGTTGGCTGTCAGCCGAACGAGCTAGATGATTCTAGCGGGGAGATGCCGGGTGAGTTTAGAGGTTTGAGGTTGGAATTCTAGACGGACGAGCCTACGCCCACCCTTGTGGTAGGCCCGCTTTCCCCAGGTTTCGCTTCGACAGAGCTGAAGAGCGATGAAAGCTCCTCACCGTTCGGCAGAGCCAACCGAGGCAGCAAGCGGCACCTTGCGGATTGCGCGGCGCGGCGCTAAAATAGCGCGCAGCAATCCGGCCCATCCTTCACCACCCAATCAGGTAGGAGAGATGAAAGCAAGAACGATCGGACTGACTCTGGCGCTGTGTTTTGTCGGAGTGGCAGTGAGCTTTGCCGCTGACCCGAATACCGGCACCTGGAAACTG
>JAYUAL010000327.1:0-1590 GCA_043741355.1 Gemmatimonadales bacterium
TAGCTGGGCACCCCGACGACGCGCATCTTGCCCGTCAGGAGCTTGTTCGACAGGGTGATCTCGGCCAGCACGGCGCGCTCGGGGAACGCCGGGTCGTCGGTGGCGCCGGCCAGATAGACCATTCCGCTCTTGACCGTGATGGCCGCGATCTCGGTGCCCGGCAGAGAGGCCGACGACACCAGCTTGGGAGTCCCCGGGGTGCTGATGTCGAAGACGTCCACCGCCCCGACGGTCGCTTCGCCGCGGACCATGTAGGAGACGTAGGCAAAGTTCCCGTCGAGCGCCACGTGCGAGGCCTCCAGGCGCACCCCGGTCACCGTGGGTGGGGCGACGGCGGCCCGGAACAAGAACGCAACGCCGAGGTCTTGCACCTCCGACTTGAGCTGGCTGGTCACCGGCAGGTTGGACGCGTCGATGGCGATCTCCTGTCCGCCCATGTCGGTCATCCGCTGGCCCAGGCTGTCGGAATTCGACGAGACCTGAATCTGCAAGGTGCGCACGTCGTTCGGACCGGGTTGATCAGTCGGGCCGAGGAAGCCTAGGTGACCGGGGTGCGGTAACGGCCGGTCGGTTTGACGCCATTGGACTTCCGTCGAAGAGTGGCGGACGACGGGGGCAGACCCCCGCCGGCTGCGGTCAATCCGAGGGTCCGAAGCAGCTGGGTGGCCTCGTCCTGCTGGGCTTCAGTCAGTCCTCGCATCGCCCGGGACAGGGTCCGGGCGTGGCAGGGGAACAGGTCGCGAATCAGGCGGGTGCCCTCCCGGGTCAGCGCCACAAACTTGGCCCGGCGGTCCTCAGGGCACTCCTGTCGCACCACTAGGCCCTTTTCGGCCAGGCGGTCCACCAGAAAGGTGATGCCACCGCTGGAGACCAGTATCCGGCGCTGGATTTCGCCCAGCACCATACGGCCCCGATGGTACAGCGCCTCGAGGATCGCGAACTCGGTGAGCGAGAGCCCATGGTCGGCCGCGTGGGCCACCGCGTGCGAGGAGATGCTCGCGTGCGCGCGCGAGAGCACCACCCACAGCTTGAGCGCTGACTCGGTGTCGGGCGGGATGGCGGGATCGTCGGGGAGAATGCGTTTGGACATCGCGGGCACTCGCAGCTCGGGGCGCCTGGCTTATTCCTCTCCGGTAAGATAACTCCGGAAATCGGTTCCGAGGCGGGCGATCGCCCGGCCCGGTATCCCGACCTCGGCGCACTTCGCCCGGAAGTCCCTTCCATGCCCCAGGGCGCGCCCGGTCTCGGCCTGCCACTGGTGGACCATCTCGTGGAGCAGCGTACTGCTGGCCCCGGGCCAGCCATCCCGCCGGAGATGCCTGAGCCCCAGCGCAATTTCCGGCCGTTCGCCCAGAGCCCAAGCGGGACGGAACTCCCCCAGACGGCGGCGCATCAGGCGGGAAAGCCGGATCGCGGCCGGGCCGAGGGTTCCGTCGAAGTACCGGGTGTTGAGCTCGGCGTGGAGCGCCTGGAGCCGGGCAAGGGTGGACTCATCTTCTGGCCGGGGCGCCTCCGCGGTCCGGCGGACGGGCTGCGCCGGCGGAGCGTGGGCGTGGACCGGGAAAGCCACCAGAATCCGTTGCGCCGAAC
>JAYUAL010000328.1:0-9268 GCA_043741355.1 Gemmatimonadales bacterium
ACCGCGCCCGACGGTCGCGAAGTGGCGGTCATCGGGCTGGGACGGAGCGGGGTGGCGGCCACCCGGCTCTTGCTCCGCGGCGGCCGGCCGGTCTACGCCTCCGACGCGGGGAAGTTTCCCGAGCTGGAGGAGCTGGCGAGCGGGCTCCGCACGCTGGGCGCGGCGGTAGACCTGGGCGGACACGATCTGGCCCGCATCGGCAATGCCGGCCTGTGCGTCGTCTCTCCGGGCGTGCCGCCGGGCGCGTTGCCCGTGGCGGCGGCGCGGCGGGCCGGCGTGCCGGTGCAGGCCGAGGCCGAGCTCGGCCTCGAGGCGCTCGACGGCGTGCCGTACATCGCGGTCACCGGAACCAACGGGAAGACCACCACGACGGCGCTGATCGCCCATCTGCTGGCGTCGACCGGATGCCACGCGGAAGCCGCCGGCAACATCGGCACACCGGTCTCCGAGATTGCCATGGAGCCGGTCCCGCCGGAGTGGCTTGTTGTGGAGCTCAGCTCCTTCCAGCTCCACGATATGCAGCGGGTCGACCCCGATGTCGGCGTGCTCACGAACCTGGCCCCGGACCATCTGGACCGGTACGCCACGCTGGCGGAGTACTACGAGGACAAACGCCGCCTCTTCCAGTGCGCCTCGGACGACTCGGTCTGGGTGACCAACGCCGACGATGGGGCGTCGCAGGAGCAGGTCCGCGGCGTGGCCGGACGGCAGTTGCGCTTCTCGGTGACGCGCGAGGCCGACGGCTGGTACGACCAGGGCGCGGGAGTGCTCAGGATCCAGAGCGAGGCACTGCTCCCGCGGGACCGGCTGACCCTGATGGGCGATCACAACGTTGCCAACGCGCTGGCCGCCGCGCTCGCGGTGCATGCCACCGGCGTCAGCCTTCCCGAGATCGCAAAGGGATTGTCCACCTTCACGGCGCTGCCGCACCGGATGGAGCCGGTGCGCGAGGTTGCGGGGGTGCTCTGGATCAACGATTCGAAGGCCACCAACATCGCCTCGACCGAGATGGCGGTTCGGGCGGTCACCCGGCCCTTCGTGCTCCTCCTCGGCGGCCGTCACAAGGGCGAGCCGTACACCCGGCTCGGTCCGCTCCTCGCGGGACGCTGCCGGGCGGTGATCGCGTATGGCGAGGCGGGCCCGATCGTCGTGCGGGATCTGGCCGGTACCGTCACCCCGGTCCTGTCCGAGGACGGCTTCGATGCGGTCCTGACCCGGGCGAGGGGGCTGGCCCGGGCCGGAGATGCGGTGCTGCTGTCACCGGCCTGCTCCAGCTACGACATGTTCACCAACTACGAGGCCCGGGGCCGCCGGTTCCGCGAGATCGTGGAATCATGGTGACCGCGGGTCCGATCCGCGATCCGGGAGATCTCCGCTGGGAGACCCGGCTGCTCGTGGTGGTCACCGCCGTGCTGACCGTGTTCGGCATCGCGAGCCTCTATGCCGCCGCCACGCTGGAGAAGGGCGCCTTCGGGTTTTTCCTGAAGCAACTGGCCGGCGCCCTGGCCGGCGCCATCGTCATGATCATCGTGTCCCGGGTGAACTACCACCGCTGGCGGACGCTGGCGTGGCCGGTGCTGCTGGGCGCCATCGTGCTGTTGATGATTCCCCTGCTGCCGTTCCCCGATTCGGTCCGCCCGTTCCGCAATGGCGCCCATCGCTGGGTGGCTCTGGGGCCGATCACCCTGCAGCCGTCCGAGGCGGCGCGTTTCGCGGTGGTGGTGTGGGTCGCGATGCTGGCCGCGAAGAAAGGCGAAGCGGTCCGCGGCTTCAAGAAGGGGCTGGTGCCGTTCCTGCTCATCCTCGGGATCGTGTCGCTGCTCATCCTGCTGGAGCCCAATCTCTCCACGGCCGTGCTGGTGGCGCTGATAGGAGGGGTAGTGCTGTTCACGGCCGGCGCCAAGATCGGCCACTTTCTGCTGCTCGGCGTCGCAGGGGTGTTCGCCGGCATCTCGCTGATCTGGGCGGAGCCGTACCGCCTCACCCGGCTCAAGTGTTTCCTGGAGCCTTGCGGCCAATCCGATTTTCAGCTCAACCAGGCGATCCTGGGCTTCGGCTCGGGCGGTGCGCTCGGAGTGGGCTACGGCCACGGTCAGCTCAAAATGCGGTACCTCCCTTATGGCTATTCGGATTTTCTCGCCGCCACCATCGGTGAAGAGTGGGGGTTCCTGGGGGTCGTGGTGATCGCGCTACTCTTCGCGATCTTCTGCTGGCTGGGGTTCCGCATCGCGAGGACGGCGCCCGATCCCTTTGGCCAATACCTGGCCGCGGGCATCACGGCAACGGTCGCGCTGGCAAGTCTGCTCCATGGCGCGGTGAACCTGGGTCTCATGCCCACTACCGGCCTGGGTCTTCCGTTCATGTCCTACGGCCGCTCCGGATTGATGATCACCCTGATGTCGGTGGGGGTGCTGGTCAATATCGGTCGAGCCCGCGGCAGGCCGGTTACGCAGTGAGCGGGGAGCGCTCCCCGCTCACCGTGCTCATCGCCGGCGGCGGTACCGGCGGCCACCTGATGCCCGCCCTCGCGATCGCGAATCGGCTTCGGGAGGAGCACCCCGAGTGGCGCATCGTTCTGGCCGGCGCCACCCGGGGTGTCGAAGCGACCCTGCTGCCCACCCGTGACTTTCCGTACCAGCTCCTTCCAGCTGAGCCGCTCTACCGCCGCCAATGGTGGAAGAACCTGCGCTGGCCCTTCCTGGCGCTCCGCCTGCTACGAGAGGTGGACCGGCTGCTCGATCGGGAGCGCCCTGCGGTCGTGATCGGCACCGGCGGGTACGCCTCGGGTCCCGTGGTCTGGCGCGCAGCCCGGCGGGGGATTCCCACGGCGATCCAGGAGCAGAACGCGTATCCTGGACTCGCCACTCGCCGGCTGGCCCGGATGGTACGGGAAGTGTGGCTCGGCGTTCCCGAGGCCCGGGCGCATCTCACCGGTGGTCCGGGCACCACATTCCTGGACACCGGCAATCCGATTGTGCCGCCGGCTCCGGCGCTTCGGGCGGAAGCACTCAGACGGTTCGGACTGGATCCGGCCCGCCGAGTGCTGCTGGTGACCGGCGGAAGCCAGGGCGCGCTCGCCGTCAACGAGGCGCTGGCCGCCTGGCTCGACCGCGGCGGTGGCGCCGGTCTGCAGATCATGTGGGCCACCGGCCGCGCTACCCACGATCGCTTCAAGGCCCGGCACTCCCCCCCCGATGTCCAGGTATTCGACTTCCTCGACCCCATGGCCGACGCCTACGCCGTGGCGGACCTCGCCATCGGGAGGGCGGGGATGATGACTTTAGCGGAGCTGGCGGCCTGGGGAATCCCCTCGATCCTGATTCCGCTCCCGACCGCGGCCGGCGATCATCAGACCCCCAACGCGCGGGTGATGGCGGAATCCGGAGCCGCGTTCCACCTGCCCCAGTCGGAGCTTTCCGGGGTTCGACTGGGCGAACTGGTTATCGAATTGCTGGGATCCCCCGAGCGGATGGCTTCGATGGGCGCTGCCGCCCGCGGCCGGGGTCGGCCCGACGCCGCCGCCCAGATTTCGGCCCGTATCGGGATTCTTTCGGGGTAGGGGCGGGCTTTCCCAAGTTGCGGTGCTGTTTTAGATTAGACCATCCACCATGAACCTCTTTCTCCCCTCGGATCCCCGGCCGCTTCACTTCGTCGGGATCGGGGGTGCCGGGATGAGTGCCCTGGCGGCCATCGCCGTGAAGCGGGGACTCGCCGTCAGCGGCTCGGACATGGATGCCTCGGGTTGCGGCGAGTTGGCCGCCCAGGGCGCCCGCATCTTCCAGGGCCATGGGGCGTCCAACGTGGGAGATGCGCGCGCGGTGGTAGTGAGCGCGGCCATCCCCGATGGGCACGTCGAAGTCGAAGCGGCGCGGGCGCGGAATATCCCGGTCATCCCGCGAAAAGAGGCGCTCGCGGGTCTGATCGGCCAAGCCCGCTGCGTGGCCATTGCGGGCACTCACGGGAAGACCACCACCACCGCCATGACCACTGAGGCGGTCGCCGCGGCGGGGTTTGCGGTCACCGGCCTCGCCGGCGGACGAGTGGACTCGTGGGGCGGGAACGCTCGGCTGGGCGGAGATGATCTGTTCGTCGTGGAAGCGGACGAGTACGACCAGGCCTTTCTCACGCTTCATCCAACCATCGCGGTGGTGAACAACGTCGAAGCCGATCACCTCGAATGCTATGGCTCCCTCGACGCGTTGGAGGGGGCGTTTGTGACCTTCGCGTCCCGCGCCGAGCGCGTGCTGGTGGGAAACGACTCTCCCGGCGCCGAGCGGGTGGCCACCCGGCTGCCCCCGGAGCGGGTCTGGCGGTTCGGACCAGACGCCTCGCCCCTGCGTCTCGATGCCATCGACACCACGCCTGAAGGCACCTCCGCCACGCTCACCTTTCCCGCCGGCACCACACTCCCGCTTCGTCTGGTGGTTCCGGGAATCCACAATCTCCGGAACGCCACCGCCGCTGTGGGTGTGGTCGTGGCGCTGGGAGGAAATCCCGAGCCCGCGCTCGAGGCCCTGGCAACATTCCGCGGCGTGGGGCGGCGGTTCGACCTTCTGGGCGAATTCGGCGGGGTGGCCATCGTCGACGACTATGCCCATCACCCGACCGAGCTGCGCGCCGCATTGGCCGCCGCCCGCCAGGCCTATCCCGGCCGGCGGCTGGTGGCCCTCTTCCAGCCGCACCTCTATTCCCGGACCAGAGACCACCACGAAGAAATGGGCAAGGCACTCGCGACGGCGGACTTGGGGCTGGTGACCGGGGTCTACCCTTCGCGCGAGCAGCCGATCCCCGGAATCACCGGAGAGCTGGTAGCCGACGCGGCGCGATCCCATGGCGGCGAGGTGATCTACCATCCGGACCGCGAATCACTGGCGCCGCGGGTCACCGCTCTGCTGCGGCGGGGAGACCTGCTGCTCACACTCGGTGCCGGCGACATCAACCGGGTCAGTCTCGAAGTCCGCGACCGGCTCGAGGCATCGTGAAGCGCGCGCTGCTGATTTCCGGCGCCGCCGTCGTCGGGATCCTGTCCGGTGTGGGTGGGTTCAAGCTGCTCCGGAAACTCCCGTTCTTCTCGGTCAAGCGGATCGAACTGGTGGGCGCCCACTACCTTAGCCCCGCGGCCATGGCGCGCGCGCTCGCGGTCCCCAAGGGTGCCAGCATCTTCGACGGCACCAAGGCCCTGGAGCGGCGCGCGGCGCAGGTGGACGGCGTCCTCGAGGCCCGGGTGAGCCGGCGGTTGCCCGGCACGATCCGGGTGACGGTGCGCGAGGCCGAGCCGGTGGCGCTGGCGGAGCGCGGCGGGCGCCTGGTGCTGCTCGATTCTGGCGGTCGCGAGCTGCCATTCGATCCCACCCGTCCCGCCGAGGATCTTCCCCTCGGCGAGCCCGATTCCGCGGTGGCGGGGCTGCTGGCCCGGATGCGGCAAACCGAGCCCGATCTCTTCGCCAAGGTGGAGCGGGGCGCGCGGGTCAAGCGGGACGTGGCCCTGGACCTGGCCGCGGGACGGCTCTGGTTCCGCGCCGGCGCGTCCAGCGATGAGATTCGCCATCTGGTTCTGGTGGCCGACTACCTGGCCCGGAAAGGCCGCACCTGGCGCGAGCTCGACGCGCGATTCGCCTCGCGCATCGTGGTCCGGGGAGCCGGCGCATGAGCAAGCATCCCCAGCTCCTGGTAGCCGGTCTCGATCTTGGCACCACCAAGGTCGTGGCCGTGATCGGCGAGGTCACCGGCGACATCCGCAACCCGCGGGTCCGGGTCCTGGGCGCCGCCACGGAGCGGACCGCAGGTGTCAGGCGCGGCGTCGTGCGAGACATCGAGGAAACGACCCGTGCCATCGCCAAGGCCATGAAGGACGCCCAGACCATGGCCGGCGTGGAGGTCGGCACGGTGTATTGCGGCGTGGCCGGCGAGCACATCGCGGCGCGCAGCTCGCACGGCGTGGTCTCGGTGACCGGCAGCGAAATCCGCACCACCGATGTGGCGCGGGTGAACGACGTGGCCAGCAACATTTCCTTCGGCCGCGATCACGAGCTGCTGCACGCCATTCCCCAGGACTACCTGATCGACCAGCAGGAGGGCATCACCGAGCCGATCGGCATGACCGGATCCCGACTCGAGGCGGAGGTCTACCTCGTCACGGTGCTCTCGAGCGCGGTGCAGAACCTCCGCAAGTGTGTCGAGAAGGCGGGATATCACGTGGGCGAGTTCGTCCTCGAGCCGGTGGCCGCGTCGATGGCGGTGCTGACGCCCGACGAGCGGGAGCTGGGCTGCGCCATTGTGGAGCTGGGTGGCGGATCCACCAACGTCTCCATTTTTCACGCGGGCAAGATCCGCCACACCGCCAGCTCGATGTTTGCCGGCGGGCACGTCACCAGTGACCTGGTGGCCGGCTTGCAGGTCACCCAGCTCGACGCCGAGCGGATCAAAGAGCGGTTCGGGGCCGCCTACGAGCCGATGGTGCCCGATAGCGACGTCTTCCAGCTTCCCGGCACGCCGGGGCAGGGCGCCCGATCCGCGCATCGCCAGGTGCTCGCCCATATCATGCACATGCGGCTCCAGGAGCTGCTCGAGCTGGCGCTCGACGAGATTTCCCGGGCGGGCTACCGCCAGCGGCTCGCCGCGGGCATCATCCTTACCGGTGGGGGCGCCGAAGCCCCCGGGATCATGGAGCTGGCCCGCGAAGTGTTTGCCATGCCGGTCCGGGTCGGTACTCCCGGCGACGGCCTCACCGGGCTGGTCGATAGCGTCGAGTCCCCCCGGATGGCGGTGCCGGTCGGGTTGCTCCGCTACGGCGCAAAGCAGGTCATGACCAGCGGCGGGTTTCCCGAGGGCGGGAAGCGCGGCGCCGGGGTCGACAAGTATCTCGCTCCAGTCAAACGATGGCTTCAGGACTTCTTCTGAGAACGCGGGGGCCCCTCCAATGATTTTCGAACTCGAAGAGAGCGGTGGTCAGCACGCCCGGATGAAGGTCATTGGCATCGGCGGCGGCGGCGGCAACGCCGTCAACCGCATGATCGAGGAACGCCTGGTCGGCGTGGAATTCATCTCGGTCAATACCGACGCACAGGCCCTCACCAAGTCGAAATCCGACTTGAAGGTCCAGATCGGGAAAAAGCTCACCCGGGGCCTGGGCGCCGGAGCGCGCCCCGAGATCGGCCGCCAGGCCATCGAGGAGAATCGCGATGAGGTGCTGGCCGCCATGCAGGGCGCCGATCTGGTCTTCGTCACCTGCGGGATGGGCGGCGGCACCGGCACCGGCGCGGCGCCGGTCATCGCGCAGATGGCGCGGGACATCGGCGCGCTCACGGTGGGCATCGTCACCAAGCCCTTCCTGTTCGAGGGCCAGAAGCGGATGAAGCAGGCCGAGACCGGCATCATGGAGATGCGCCGCGGCGTGGACACCATGATCGTAGTGCCCAACGAGCGCCTCATGGCGGTGGTGGGAAAGGGATTCAAGTTCGAGGACGCGCTCAAGAAAGCCGATGAGGTGTTGCTCAATGCCACTCAGGGCATCGCCGATCTCATCACCCGCACCGGACTCATCAATGTGGACTTCGCCGACGTGCGTACCGTCATGCAGAACGGCGGCTCCGCGCTGATGGGAACCGGGAGTGGCATGGGCGACAATCGCGCCCTCGAAGCGGCCCAGCAGGCCATCGCGAGCCCGCTGCTCGACAACATCTCGATCGCGGGCGCCTCCGGGGTGCTGATCAACATCACCAGCAGCGACATCACCATGGGCGAGGTGACCCAGATCAGCGAGATCATTCACGACGCCGCGGGCGATCAGGCCGAGATCATTTTCGGTTCCTGCACCGACAGCTCGCTCCAGGGTGAGATCCGGGTCACGGTCATCGCCACCGGCTTCGACCGCGCCATCACCGGCGAGCAGATGCCGGCGCGCGGCGCTGGCGTGCTGCACTTCCCCGAGAAGAAGCGCGCGGTGGCCGGGGGCGGATCGGTCGGTGGTGCACCCGCGGGCGTCGGCGGGCTGGCCCCTGCGGGCGGTCCCCGGACGGTCACTCCCCGCACCAGCACGCCGTCACGCAGCGCCACCGCGCTGCCCGAGGTATCCGACATGGAGATCCCGACCTTCATCCGGCGCCAGATGGATTGATGGTGCGGCTTCGGATAGCCGCGGCGATCGGTGTCCTGGTGACGGCCGCCGCGCTGGCGTTGACGGGGTGGTGGCCGTGGGCCAGGCTCACCGTGGCCGAGCCAATCGTGGTCAGGACGGCGTTCCACGAAACCAGCGACACTCTGCGGAGTGGCGAGACCCTGAGCGACCTGTTCGGCCGCCAGGGGCTGGCCGGCGCCGCGCTGGTGGGGATGTTCGAGCGGGTCGGGCTCGACGCTCGGCGGCTCCCGGCCGGGCTGGTGGTGTGCTTCCGGCGCGAAGCGGGGCAGGATCATCCCAGCAGCATTTCCCTCCGAACCAGCGCGGTAGAGCGGCTCGCCGCCCATCGTGCGGCCGACACCTGGACCGCCTCGCGGCATCCGGTGGCCTGGCGCTCCGAGGTGGTCCGGATCGAGGGGCCGATCGAATCCTCCCTCTACGAAGCACTGGACGCCCTCATCCCTGACGATCTGCTCGATGGGGGCAACCGGGTGAAGGTCGCCTGGGATCTGGCGGATGTGTACGCCTGGTCGGTGGATTTCAACCGGGATATTCAGCCGGGCGACAGTGTTGCGGTGCTGCTGCAGCGCGAAATCTCGGAAGCGGGCGAAGTGCGCGCCGGCGACATTCTGGCCGCGGACCTCCTCACCTCCGGCAAGCACCTCAAGGCATTCCGGTTCGAGCCGGTCGACCACGTCGTGCGGTTCTTCGACCAAGCGGGCCATTCGCTCCGTCGGGCCTTCTTGCGCGCGCCGGTCGAGTTTCGCCGGATCTCCTCCACCTTCTCGAGGTCGCGCTTTCATCCGGTCCTCGGCATCTGGCGCAGACATGAAGGCACCGACTACGCGGCCCAGAGCGGGACCCCGGTGCTGGCGGCGGGCGACGGGTCCGTTCTTCGGGCCGGGCGCGCCGGGGGGTACGGCAACCTGGTGGAACTCCGGCACCGGAACGGGATCACCACCCGGTACGGGCATCTGCGCGCTTTCGTGCGGGGGCTTCATGCCGGCAAGCGGGTACACCAGGGTGATGTCATCGGATACGTGGGTGCCACCGGCCTGGCGAGTGCGCCGCACCTGCACTACGAGTTCCGGATCAACGGTGCGGCGCGCGATTCGCGACGGGTCAATCTGGGCGAGGGTGAACCGCTGGAAC
>JAYUAL010000329.1:0-3999 GCA_043741355.1 Gemmatimonadales bacterium
AATCACCGGCAAGGAGGCCAAGGGCGAGCGTCCCTACCAGGCGGGTGACTACTCCTTCAACAATATCGGCCTCTCGTCCTACTTCATGCTTCTCTCCACCATGTCTCCCGAAGATCGCGCCGGAAAGGGGTACTACGTCGTGGGCGGGTGCGGGGGGAACATCGCGTGGCACACCGAAGAGGACATTCTCGAGATCGCCGACCCGAATATCCTGCTCACCGACATCCGGATCTACCTCGCGGCCGTGGCAGGCGCTGCCAATTCGACGGTGGCTCCCTTCGATTTCCGGCGCACCACCGAGGAATTCGTGCAGACCCTCGCCCGCTACCAGTACGCCGCGGGCGAACACTTCAGCTTCGAGCCGGCCCGTAACGCGCTGGCGGCGCTGCTCTCGTCGCTCGAACGATTCACCGCGCGTTGCGCCGCGCTCGCCGCCGAGCCCGTAAGCGATCCGCGGGTGAGGCGGGCCAACGCCGCAATCCGGCGGCTGGCACGCCTCCTGGTCCCGGTCAATTTCACCACCGGTCCGGCCTTCTTTCACGATCCGGCGGAGACCATCCCCCCGCTCCCCGACCTGGCTCCGGCCGAGGCGCTCGCGAAGGCGCCGGCCGATCAGCGGGGGTTCATTCGAACCCACTTGACTCGGGGGCAGAACCGGCTCGTCGCCGCGCTCCGGGACGCGCGCCGCGAAGTGGAGGACGCCATCGGATGAGGCCGTACCGGGGGATCGCATCCCTGCTCCTCACGGCCGCCTGCGGAGGCGGCGCCGCGACGTCCACCAATACCCTCCGGCTCGCGCTCATCAACGATCCGATCCTCAATCCGGTGCTCGCGCCGGACGTCGGATCGGTGCTGGTGAACAAGGTGGTCTTCCCGGGCCTGGTGCGGCCCGACGAGCGGCTTCATCCCGTGCCGGACCTCGCCACCTCGTGGACGATTTCGCAGGACGGCAAGGTCTACACATTCGCGCTGCGCCGCGGCGTCAAATGGCATGACGGCGCGCCGTTCACCTCGCGCGACGTGCAATACACCTTCGAGCGGATTCGCGACCCCAAGGCGGGGGGGTTCCTCTGGTCGGACTACACCGCCATCGAGCGGGTGGAAGCGCCCGATTCCTTCACGGTGCGCTTCGTGCTGAAGACTCCGTTCGCCGCGTTCCTCACCCTCCTCGGGTACAACTCCGGAATCATTCCCGAGCATGCGTTCAATGGGAAGCCGATCGTGGACAACACCGGGTTCAACCGCGGGAGGCCGATCGGGACCGGGCCATTCCGCGTCGTGGGGGCGGTGCCCGGCTCGTCGCTCACTCTCGAGGCCAATCCCGATTACTATGGCCCCCGGCCGAAGCTCTCGGGCATCATCTTCAAGCTGGTGCCCGACGCCAACGCCCAGATCGCCGCGCTCCGCGCCGGCGAGCTCGACCTGGTGACCCTGGAGCCGGCCAGCCTCGCCGGCATCCGCGATGTTCCCGGCATCGAGATCCGGCAAGCGACGGTGCCGCAGCACTACTTTGTGGGCTTCAACCAGCGATTGCCACTCTTCAAGCCCGCGCCGATTCGCCGCGCGCTGGATCTGGCCGTGAATCGCAAGGCGATCATCGACGGCGTGCTCAAGGGCGCCGCCGATCTTCCGGTGGGCACCATTCCGATCGCCCTGGGAGAATGGTTTGCGGACGCCTTTCCGCGAGCCACCACCGACACCGCGCTTGCCCTCCGGCTGCTCGGGCAGGCCGGGTGGAAGCGGGGCGATGGCAACCTGCTTCGGAATTCGAAGGGAGAGCCGTTCCGCTTCACCATCCGAGTCGACAAGGGCAATCCCAGCCGGGAGCAAGCAGCCCTGGCCTTGCAGCAGGACTGGAAGGCGATCGGCATGGATGTTTCCATCGAGACCGTCGAATTCGCCGCCCTGGTCCGCGATGATCTGCAACCGGGCAAGTTCGACGCGATCCTCATCTGGTGGACCACTCCGCCGGATCCCGATCAGTATTCCTACTACGTCACCGGCCAGATCAACAACAACGTAGCGTACTCGAACCGGGCGGTGGACAGCCTGCTTGCGGCAGGCCGGGGGGAGACGGACACGGTCCGCCGCCGTTCCATCTATCATGCCTTCCAGGCCATCGAGCGCGAGGATCCTCCGGTGCTGGTGCTCTACTACCCGCGGGAAATCCAGGCCATGACCTCGCGCCTGGTCGGATTCCCGAAGCTCGGCATTCGGGATGCGCTTCGGCACGCCGAGCTCTTCTCCCTGACCCCCCGGTGAGCGGCTTCAGCTTCTTCGCTCGGCGACTGGTCCAAGGGCTCCTGATTCTCTGGCTGGTCACCACCGCCACATTCGTCCTGATGCACCTGGCGCCGGGTGGCCCCTCGATGCTCGCCGATCCGAAGCTGGGTCCGGTCGAGCGCGCGGCCATCGAAGAGCGCCTGGGGATCAACCTTCCGTTGCCGGCCCAGTACCTCGCCTGGCACCGCAATCTGCTGAAGGGTGACCTCGGCCAGAGCTACCTCTACCAGACTCCGGCGGGACGAACCGTGCTGGCGCGGGTGCCCAACACCCTGCTTCTGGCCGGCAGCGCGCTCTTCCTCAGCATCCTGATCGCGGTGCCGTTCGGCATCCGCGCCGGGCTCATGCCGGGGGGCGCAACCGACCGCCTCCTCGAGTTCGTCAGCTTTGCCGCGCTCTCGCTCCCCACCTTCTGGTACGGCATCGTCCTGATCATGATCTTCGCCGCGGTGGGGCATCTGCTTCCGGCCGGTGGCGCTGCGACACCGGGGCTTGAGGCCTCGGTGGTGGACCGGCTTCGCCACCTGATCCTCCCGGTCGCGGTCCTCTCCCTGCCGATCACGGCGGAGCTGTTCCGCTACGTCCGCAGCGGGATCGTGGCGGTGGCGAACGCGCCGCACATTCCCGCGGCGCGAGCCAAGGGGCTCAGCGAAGGAGAAATCATCCGGAAACACCTGCTCCGAAACGCATTGTTGCCCCTGGTCACCGTCGTCGGATTGCAGGCGCCTATGCTGATCGGCGGAGCGGCGATCACCGAAACGGTCTTTTCCTGGCCCGGCATGGGCCGTCTCGGGGTCGAGGCGGCGCTGGGCCGGGACTATCCGGTGGTCATGGCGACGACCCTCGCGGTGGCCGCTGCGGTGGTCGGTGTGAACGTTGTACTCGACCTGCTGTACCGCTGGATCGACCCGCGGGTCCGGATCGAGTAGCCGATGAAACCCGCCGGCGTTCCGCTGCCCGCTGTGCTGCTGGCCGGCCTGCTGGCCTTCTCCTGGGCCGGCCCCCTGCTCCACCGCGCCGATCCCGACACGCTGGATCTGAGTCACATCGCGAGCGCCCCCACGGCGACGCACCCACTGGGCACCGATGAGAGCGGGCGCGACGTGCTGGCGCGCCTGATGGCCGGCGGCCGCGTCTCCCTCGCGGTCGGGACGGTCGCCACGGCAGTGGCACTCCTCTTGGGCACCCTGGTGGGCGGCCTCGCCGGCTGGCGGGGCGGCTGGGTGGACGGACTGCTCATGCGCATCACCGATGCGGCGATGGCGGTGCCGGTGCTCTTTGCCGCACTCGCCGTGCTCTCGATCTTCGGCAGCAAGCCTCCACTCCTGATCGGCATCATCGGAGCCACCTCGTGGATGGGCATCGCCCGGCTGGTGCGCGCGGAAGTGGCCGTGCTCCGCCACAGCGATTTCGTCATGGCGGCCCGAGCCCTCGGACGGCCGGACCCGGCGATCTTCCTTCGCCACCTGCTCCCCCAGCTGATACCGGTTCTGACCGTGGCCGCGAGCGTGGGTGTGGCGTACGCAATCCTCACCGAATCAGCGCTCTCCTACCTGGGTCTCGGCGTCCAGCCTCCACGGGCCAGCTGGGGCAACATGCTGACCGGTGCTCAGGCCTCGCTCTACACGGCTCCCCGTCTGGCGCTCTGGCCCGGGATCATGATCCTGCTCACCACGCTCTCCTGCAATGGCCTCGGGAAATGGTTGCGCCGGAAGA
>JAYUAL010000330.1:0-1572 GCA_043741355.1 Gemmatimonadales bacterium
GCCTCGAGCACCGGATAGCCGGGCTGCAGAAGCGACTGGCGGAAGTACCAGGTGAGATCCCGCCCCGACGCTTCCCCCATGACGCGGGCAAAATCGCTCGAGAGCGCATTCCCGTGCGCGTAGGTCCGGTAGTAGCGCGACAGCCCGCGGAAGAATGCCTCGTCTCCCATGAGACCCCGGAGGCTGTGCAGCACCCACGCGCCCTTTTCGTAGCTGTTGTCGTTGAGGAGCTTCATCCGCTCGGTGACCGTGGAGTCGAGGATCGGCCGTTCGGTGGCCTCCGAACCCAGCAGGGTGGCCCGGGCGCCCGCCATGGTCGCGCGGAGCCCGGAATCGCCGCCCACATGTTCAGCCCACAGGGCCGCTCCATAGGTCGCGAACCCCTCCGACAGCCAGATGTGGTGCCAGTCGGCTTCGGTCACCGCGTCGCCGAACCACTGGTGCGCCGTTTCATGGGCCACCGTGGCCTCGGTCATCCGACCGGCGTGAATCGATTTTTCGTCATAAAAGATGGCGGTGGAATTCTCCATGCCACCGAACATGGTGGACGATTCGACGTGGCGGAGCTCGCTGTAGGGAAACGGCGCAATGCGCCGGGAAAAGAACTCGAGGATTTCGTCGCTGCGGCGAAACGGGCCGTTCAGGGCGAGGGCCGAGTCCCCGGGGTAGGTAAGCACCGACACCGGCACGCAGCGGACATCGCACCCCGCCGGGGCAAACCTGGTGGTCGCGAAGCGCGCCATCCCGGCCACCATGGTGTAGGTGGGGATCGGCTCATCGTTGCGAAACCGCCAGGAGAGTCGCCCGTCGCGCAGCGTGTCGACGCCTTCCAAGCGCCCATTGGCTACCACATCGAAGCCGGGCGGGGCTTCGATCCGCCACGCCACCGCGGCCTTATCGGCGGGATGATCCTGCGAGGCGAGCCAATAGCGGGCCCGATCGGGCCAGTTGTCGGCGAATATGGTGCGCGGGCCTTCACCGCCCCGGACCACCAGCCCATTCCGGGGCGCGCCGTCATACCGCACCTCGGTCGTGACGGTCTCTCCTCGCGTGCCGGCCACCGGAACCACGATCCGGTTTCCCTCGCGGCGCCACCGGGCCGGCGCACCATTCAGCCTGACCCGCCGCACCGTCATCGCCGAGTCCAGGTCGAGCACCACTGGGGCGGAGCCGCCCAGCCGCCAGCGGGTGGTGACGGTGGCGGCGATCCATCCCCCGGTGTCGGGGAGGGACAGGATGACGTCATACTGCAGTGCGTCGTGGGTGAGGCGCACGCGGTCCCATCGGCCCGCCAGCGGGTTTTGGGCGACCAGCGGAGTCGTGACCAAACACCATAGAAGGGTGGCCGGTAGGTCACGCCTCACTTCCCGAGATTCTCCCCGAAGAACGCCAGGATCCTGGCCCACGCCTTGTCCGGCTGGTCGGAATCGCTGCCCTTGCGGCCCGGCTTGAGGAATCCGTGGCCGGTACCGGGATAGCTGTCGGCCACGAACGACTTGCCGAGCCGCTTCATCGTCTGGCTCACCATCGGAAGCTGGGTGTTGATCCGGGCGTCGGCCTCGCCGTACACGC
>JAYUAL010000331.1:0-1567 GCA_043741355.1 Gemmatimonadales bacterium
GTGTGGAGCCGGTCCGCCAGCGCGCCGGCTGCGGACGCCAACTGGGTGAGCCGCTGTCGCGCCTCTCCTACGGAGGCCGGCGGCGACGCGATCGCCGCCTCGATCGCCTTGCGGAGTGACATCGCATCGGTGGGCAGTTCGTGGGCGACCGCGTCGGCCAGCACCCGCATGGTATCGCCGAGCCCGGCGAAGGCGCGCGGCCCGAGCACCGGTTGATCGGGGAGGGCGAGCAGTCCCTGCCTGAGCGTGAGCAGGTGGGCTGATAGGTTTCCGCTGTCCACCGTGGACACGTACCGGGGCAGCAGCGGCCCCAGGGTACGGGTGTCGTACCAGTTATAGAAATGGCCGCGGTGGCGCTCCAGCTTGTCCATGGTGTCGAACGCGCTGGTGGTGCGCGACACCAGGACATCGGGGGGGATATAGCCGAAGTCATACGCCGAGAGATTGGCCAGCAGCGCCATGCCCATGTTGGTGGGAGAGGTACGGTGGGCCACGGCCGGCCCGGGATCTTCCTGGTAGTTGTCGGGCGGAAGCCAGTTGTCCTCGGGGCCGACGAATGTCTCGAAGAAGGCCCAGGTACGGCGCGCCACCGCGTGGAGGAATCGGGTCTGCTCGGCGGTGAGCATGGCCTCCCGCTCGGGAAGCGGCTGGGACATCCACCACGCGATGACTGGTGATGCCAGCCACAGCGCGAGGACCGGGAAGGCCAGCGGCAGCGTCCCGGGCCTGCCGGTGGCCAGATCCAGCAAGATCAGAAGCGCGACGGCCGGCGCCAGCCACATTCTCCGGATAAACCATCGGAGCTCGGCACTGCCGGCCCGTTCGATATCGCTGGAGGCATTCCACTCCAGGAGCCGTCGCCGGGTGAACAGCATCCGACCCAGCGTGCGGACGATGGCGTCCGCACTGACGAAGGCCTCATAGGGCAGCGTGGCCACGATGAAGGCAGCCTGCGACAGGTGACCGGCGGCGGCGCGCAACGAGGTGGTGAGGTGCTGCCAGATGGACATGTCCTCGGCAACGCGGACAAACTCCCGGAGCGCCGCGATCAGGGTCGGAAGGATCAGCACGCCCAGCACGCCGAGGGTCCAGAGCCATGAGGGCGCGAGGAGACTCCAGGAGAGCATCAGCAGCACAGTCGCGGCGACCGGTACCAGACTGCGACGGAGATTGTCGAACAGCTTCCAGCGGTGCAGGCCGGTGAGCGGGTTCCGGCGGCGCCCCTCGGGGCCGGGCACGCGCGGCAGCAGCCAGCCGGCCAGCTGCCAGTCCCCGCGGATCCAGCGGTGGCGCCGGGCCACGTCGGTGCTGTAGCTGGTGGGATACTCCTCGTAGAACAGCACGTCGGTCAGCAATCCCGCCCGCGCGTAGGAGCCCTCGAGCAAGTCGTGGCTCAGGATGCGGTTCTCGGGGAACTGGCCCTCCAGCGCCTTTCCGAATGCAGCTACCTCGTAAATTCCCTTCCCGATATACGAGCCCTCGTGAAAGAGGTCCTGGTACACGTCCGAAACAGCCCTGGTGTAGGGATCGACACCGGGATCGCTGCCGAAGAGCCGGGCGTACCGGG
>JAYUAL010000332.1:0-20509 GCA_043741355.1 Gemmatimonadales bacterium
AATTGGCGCGAACGCGCAGCTTCGCGCCCGGGACGCCCGGGAGCGCGTCGCCCTGCTCAGAGCCAAGGGAATTCGCCCCATTGCGCGCATCGTCGTGGCCAAGGATCCGCTCCTCGCCGCGAACAAGGCGGCCTGGGCCATCCAGAGCGCTGCTGGGGGAGCGTGGACTGACCGGAAAAACACCCGGTGGGTGGATGCGTTCAACGATTCGATCTGGGTCTACGCCGCCGCGCTCGCCGCCGAGGCGGCGCGCATGGGCTTCGAAGAAATCCAGTACGACTACGTCCGGTTTCCCGACGAATCGAAGGCGCGGATGGCCAAGGCGATCTTCCCGGCTCGCCGGGGCGCCGAGTCGTCCCGGGAAGGAATCAACCGGAACCTGAGGCTGCTGGCTACGCGCACCCGGGCCCTCAAGGTCCCGTTCACCATCGACGTGTTCGGGCTCACCACCACTGCCGAAGACGACATGGGGATTGGCCAGTACTGGGAAGACCTGGTGTCCAGTGCCGACGTGGTCCTCCCGATGGTGTATCCAAGCCACTACGGGCGCGGCGTATACGGCGTGGCGCGCCCCAACGCATCTCCCTACACCATGGTGAGGCGCGCCATCGAAGACGGGATCCGCCGCAACAAGGCCCTTGCGCCGAGGCGAATCGCGGAGATCCGGCCCTATCTCCAAGCCTTCACGCTGGGACGGCCGCGCTACACTCCCTTCCACGTCCGCGAACAGGTTAGAGCCCTCACCGACCTGGGAATCCAATCGTGGGTGCTCTGGAATCCACGCTCGGCGTATGAGCGGGGGTACTTCAAGGCGGACACCCTGCCCGCTTCCCGTCCGATCGGAGGATCGTCGCAACCGTGACGTCCGCGGGCCGATTGGGGGGTGGCCTGGTCGGCACAGCGACCCTGGCGGGTTTTTTCCTGACCGCTCCGCTGCTCGCGCAGCGGCGGCCCGCCCCATCGGTTCCTGCGGGCCCGCCGCCGGGAGAGTGGCAATCCGCGGGACGAGACAACGGGCTCACCCGATACAGCCCGCTGGACCAGATCTCCACGGTAAACGTGGGCCAGCTGCGGCCGGTCTGGAGCTTCGCCACGGGCGCGCTCCGCGGCCACGAGGGGAATCCTCTGGTGGTGGGCCCGTTGATGTTCGTTCACACGCCGTATCCCAACGTGGTGTACGCGCTCGACCTTTCGCAGCCCGGAGCCCCGGTCAAATGGCGCTACACCGCGCCGTTGCCCGGGCCCGCCCCGAGGGCTCAGCCCGGTGAGCCGCCACGGATTCCCCCGATGCCGACCGGCTGCTGTGACGTGGGAAGCCGCGGGCTGGCCTGGCACCCGAGCGGCAAGCTCTACGTGCCGCTTCTCAGCGGCGAGCTGGCCGCCCTCGACGCCGCCACCGGCCGCGAGATCTGGCGGGTTCGGAACGCGGACCCCAAGGGGGGGGCGACCCTCGCGGCCGCACCGCTGGTGGTGCAGGATCTGGTCATCACCGGCGTCTCGGGAGCGGAGTATGGCGTGCGGGGTTACCTGACGGCGTACGATGCGATGACCGGCCGGCTGGTCTGGCGAGGGTACAGCACCGGCCCCGACTCCGAGGTGCTGATCGACGCCATCGGAAACCCCAACTATACCTCGCATCAGGGCCGTGACCTCGGCTCGTCCACCTGGGGAGGCGAAGGGTGGCGTCAAGGCGGCGGGACCACTTCCGGGTGGATCTCCTACGATCCCGCGCTCAGTCTGGTCTATTACGGCACCGACCAGCCGGCGCCCGGCAATCCGGCGCAGCGACCGGGTGACAACAAATGGACCGCGTCGATCCTGGCACGCGATGCGGCCACCGGGAAAGTGCGCTGGGCCTTTCAGATGACCCCGCACGACGAGTGGGGATACGGCGGTTCCAACGAAAACATCCTGGTGGAGCTCACGATCCACGGCGCCCCGGTGAAGGCGCTGGTCCATTTCGACCGGAACGGCTTTGCCTACACACTGGACCGCGCCACCGGGAAGGTCCTGGTCGCGGAACGATTCGGCCCGGCCAACTGGGCCCGGTCCGTCGACCTGAGCACCGGCATTCCCCAGCGCGACCCCCAATACGCCGCGCCAGCCCCATCGGCCCCGCCCGGCCCCGGCGCGGCGCGGCGGGCACCGTCCGGGCCGGTAACCGCAGGCATCTGCCCCGGAAGCATCGGCGCCAAGTTCCTCCAGCCGGCGGCGTTCTCGCCCCTCACCAACCTGTTCTACCTGCCGCTCAACAACCTCTGCATGGAGCTCCGGGTCAGCCCGGCTAGCTACGTCGCAGGGGAGCCCTACCCGGGGGCCACAATCAAGATGGCCGGCGGACCGGGGGGCAATCGCGGCCGCTTCATCGCCTGGGACGCGGCGGCCGCCTCGATTGCGTGGGAAGTGAAGGAGCCGCTGGCGGTGGCGAGCGGCGCACTCACCACCGCGGGCGGACTGGTGTTCTACGGCACGCTCGACGGATGGCTCAAGGCGCTCGACCAGAAGAGCGGCCGGGAGCTGTGGCGCTTCAAGACACCCTCCGGAATCATCGGAAGCCCCATTGCCTTCTCCGGTCCCGACGGGAAGCAGTACATCGCGGTGGTCTCCGGAATCGGCGGCTGGTGGTGGCTCGGCGCCAGCGGAGCATTCCCGGACATCGCAACCTTGAGCAATCCGGGCGGCGTCCTCCTGGTCTTCGGGCTGTGAAGTGCCCCTGGGCCTGGCTCGCCGTGCTGATTCCGGGCTTCGCACTCGGTAGCGCCGCTCAGCATCCGCCCCAGGCGGTGTCCCGACGTACCGGAACCTTTCAGGACCGCCGACTCGGTGAGAGCTCCGGCGTCGTCGCCAGCCGGAGACATCCCGGATGGCTCTGGACCATGAACGATTCGGGGGGCGATCCGGTCCTTTTCCTCACCGACACCACCGGCGCGGCACTCGGCATCTACCCGGTGCGTGGCGCTTCCAACGTGGACTGGGAATCGCTGGGACGCGGGCCCTGCGGCCGGCTGGTATGTCTCGTGATTGGAGACACTGGGGACAACGGCGAGCGCCGCAGTTCGGTGACGCTCTACCGGATTCAGGAGCCGGACTCTGCCGCCACGGCAGGGCGTGCCCCGGGCCCCGCGGCCGAATCGCTGACGCTGCGGTATCCCGATGGTCCCCACGACGTCGAGGCCCTCTACGTGGAACCCGACGGCTCGATCATCCTGATCACCAAGGGACGCCGCGGTGGCGTGGTCTCGTTCCGGGTCCCGGCCGATGCCTGGGTTCCCGGCCGCGTGGCAAAGCCGGTCGAGGTCGACCGGCTCCCCATCCCGGCGCGCCTGATGACCGGACGGGTAGTGACCGACGCGGCAATCGCTCCCGGCGGAGTGCGGGTTGCCGTGCGTACCTACCGCGACGTGTACTTCTTCCTCCGCGACCCCGACGGCCATCTCCGGGCTGATCCCAATCGGCCGGTCTGCGACATCGCCGGAAGGGAGCCGCAGGGAGAAGGCATCGACTTCTGGGACCAGGACACCCTGGTGCTCACCAGCGAGCGGGCCAGCTTTCCCGCCGGCATTGTCACGCTGCTTCGCTGTCCCGGCAAATGAAGCTCCGCCCCTCGCCCTGGTGGGTGCTCGTGCCCATGCTCGCCGCGCTCTGGATCGTGGTCGACCGGCAGCGCCCCCGGCCCCCGCATACCGCCGAGTGGCTCGATGCCGGCGGCGTCCCGGTCCGAGCGGTACGCGCCGGGAAGGGAGACACGACCCTCCTGCTCCTCCACGGCTATGGTGAGTCGCTCACCACCTGGCGCGCGGTGTTCGACCGGCTCGCGGCGCGCTCCAAGGTGATCGCGATCGACCTGCCCGGTTTTGGCGGAAGCGGCAAGCCCGATACCGTGTACTCACTGGGAGCCATGACGGACCGGCTCTCCAGTTTCATCGACCAATGGACTGCCGGGCCGGTAGTGGTGGTGGGACATTCGATGGGTGGAGAGCTGGCGGCGTCGCTCGCCCTGGCCCGCCCCGATCGGGTGAAGCTGGTCATCCTGGTTGCGCCCGCGGGATACCGGATCGGACTCGGCGGCCTGGCCGATTCGATGTATCCCGCAAAAGCACGACGCCTGGGCCGCTACCTGGCCTACCGCTCGTTCATTACGCCGATCCATGACCCAGGCTGGCTGGCCGAGCCCGACTCCGTGGCCGACTATGACCAGACCAGCGACACCGCCTACGCCAAGGCGGCGGCGCGCGTGTTGGAAGATTTCGATTTCCGGGGCCTCAAGGACCGCTTCGGACAGCTCAGTCAGCCGACCCTCCTGATCTGGGGCGGGAACGATCCAGTGGTGCCCTATCTGGTGGGGGACACCCTCTCCCGGCTGATCCCCTGCGTCCAGTTCGTGGCCTTTCCAACCGCCTTCCACCGCCCCCACGCCGAAACACCCGACACGGTGCTCTCGGTCATCCGGGCGTTCCTCGAACATCCCGTATGTGGTCACCGGTAATGGGTTAGGGCACCACAAGAGGGGCCCTACCAAGTAGCAGCAGACGCTACTATTTTGGGGCGCTCCGCGGAACGTGTCCCCCGCCAACCCGGGAGTCCATCTGGACCTGCCCACTTTTCACCGTGTTCCGGTAACCTGGCTGCTCGAACACGGCAGCGAATCGATCCGGCTCCGGACCCATCGAGAGCTTGCCTACCCTGGTACCGTCCTGCCCGAGGCAATCGTCACGGACGAAGACGCGGTGACCAGGTCCAAGATGGTTCAGGCGGTCGTCAAGAAGCAGAAGGACAATGGGGTCTGGGGCGGCAATCTTCTGGGGCTCGCCGCATCGGCCAAGGACGGCATCAAAGACGTGGGCACCATCCCACAGTATCGGAGGCTGCTGCAGCTCGGCCTGCCCCGCACCGCCCGGCCCTACAAGCTCGCCGACCGAGTGCTCTTCCGGTTGCTCTCGCGGGATGACGACCCGTTCCTTCAGTTCGAATTCGGGAAGCTCTCCAAGGACTCGGTGGCCGCGGGCGAGTGGGCCCGTGAGCACATGCGTGAAGCGGTCGCCGCCGCGCTGGCCGAGGCCGGCTACATCGAGGATCCCCGCCTTCGCGGCGCGGCGCACAAGATCGCGTCCTCGGTATCCGCCTTCCTGCGGAGCCCGCTCGCCGAGAAGCCCTATATCCGGTCCGGTGCCAAGACCATCCTCAATCCCGAGGCGCATCCGCCCACCTGGTATTCGGTGGCCATGATCGCGGCGATGCCCAATCTCCAGCGCGAGCGCGCGGGGTTCACCGAGCGGCTGGGACAGTACCTGGGGATGGCGATGTCGAAGAAGGCCTACGTCTGGCAAATCGGGAAGCGGGTGCACAAGCCGGAGCTGCTGCTCCTCGGCGATCCGATCGTCGCCGACTCCAGGGGCAACGCGAAGGACATCCCGCTCGCGTTGCATTTCATCGAGCTGCTGGCCAGGATCAGCGCGCTGCACACCAATCCGGTAGCCACCAAGGTGCTCGCGCGGCTGATGTCGGAAGTCGACGATCATGGAGTGTGGCGGCCCAAGGCCCTCAAGACGGCGCCGCGCACGACCCACAAAATCACCTACCACGCCTATCCGCTGCACCAGGAGTCGAAGGGCCCCGACACGCGGGTCGTTGACGTGACGTTCCGGCTCGCGCTGATCGCACGGCTCCTCGGCTGGCCGCTGGAGTATCTGTAGTGGCCACCCTCGACCTGACTACGTTCGGCTTCACGCCCACCGAGAGTCTGGTCTACGAAGTACTGTTGCGCGGCGGCCCGGGCACCGGGTACGCCATTGCGCGCTCGGCGGGACTGGCTCGCGCCAACGCCTACGGCGCGCTCGAGGGACTGGTACAGAAGGGCGGCGCACGAGTCGAAGAGGGCCGTCCCAAGCGATACCGGCCGGAACCGCCCCCCGCCCTGATGGCCCGCATCCTCGACCGGCAGGGTCGGGCGCTGGATGAGGTGAGCCGGTCGCTGGAGCAAATTTCGGTACCCGACACCCCCACCCTCATCGAGCTGACCTCTGCGAGGGGCGCTCTCTCGATCGCATCGCGAGAAGCGGCCCGGGCCACCGAGCGCGTTCTGCTCCACGCCTCGCCCGACGCGTACCCTCCCCTCATTCCCTCCCTGCGCAAGGCCGCCGGAAGCGGGGTAACGCTGTCCCTCTCGGCAGTAGCGCCGGTCGATCTTCCGTTCGCCGCGGTGGAGGTGGTCGCGTCCGACGGCGGCTGGCCGGGTCAGCCCTTCCTGCTGGTGGTGGACGGTCGGAGCGCGCTCCTCGCCGCCCGGGATGGAGAACGGGTGCTGGGACATTGGGGCACCGCGCCGACGCTGGTGGCGGCTACCGCGCTCGCGATCGGGAGCCTCCGGCGCGGAGCGTGACCGAGCCCATGGACGGCATCTTTCAGGAGTTGCGCCGCGAGTATCTCTCGGAGGCCCCCGCGCGGCTGGGCGAGCTCCGGAAGGACCTGGCCGCGGCATGCGCCGGAGAAGCCGACGCGGTCGCCTCGCTCAAGACCCGCTTTCACCGCCTCGCGGGCTCCGGCGGCAGCTACGGCTTCCCCGATATCACCACGGCGAGCCGTGAGGCGGAGCGCTGGCTGGCCGATCATCCGGTTCCCGACAACAGCGGCTTTGGATATCTCGGCGCCTCCATCGGGCGCATCGCGTCGGCATTCGACGACGCGGCGCGGGAGCTCGGCCTCCCCACCGCGCCGCAAAAGCCACCGGCCTTCGGCTGGCGCGCCCACCTGGTGGGCGGCGCCACCGACCTTGCAGCACGGCTTACCTTCGCGCTCCGGGATGCGCAGTACGCCGTGACCACCGTGCCCATCGATGCCGACCCGGCCGCCATCCCTGCGTCCGAGCGGCCCGATCTTGCCGTTGTGATCCCGGCCCCCGACGAAGCCGCCAAGGCGGCGGTGACACGCTGGACGGCCGGCGGATACGAGCGCCGCATCGGGGTGGCGCTGGTAACGGATCCCAGGGGCATCGACCTCCTGGCCGAGCCGTATGCGCGGCTCGATCTGCTGGTGCAACTCTCCGAGGCTGATGCCGAAGTATCGCGCTGGGCGCGCACAATGGCGCGCACCGCGGCATCCCCCGCCTCGGTGCTCCTGGTCCTTGCGGATCCGACCGAGCGCAGCTCGACGACGACATGGCTGGATACTGCAGGACTCCGGGTGACCGCCCTCGGCACCGCGCATGAGGCAGCAGAGGCGTTGGCCCGGGAGCAGCCGGACGTGGTGTTGCTGGATCTCACGCTGCCGGATGCAGCCGGGCCGGCGCTGGTCCGGCTCATCCGGCGCACGCCGCGACTGGCGCTTACCGCGGTCATCGCGGTCTCCAGCGAGGACACCGACGGCGAACACGATCGGGCAATGGAGGCGGGCGTGGACGAGCTCTTGGGCCGGCCCCTCGCGCAAGCCCGGGTTGTTTCGGCCGTGATACACCGTTCGGCGCGGGCCCGCCGGATCGATGAGGCGGTGCGGCGCGATCCCCGCTCCGGGTTCCTGACGGTGGGGACGCTGCTCGATGAGATGGAATCGGTGCTGGCGTACGCGCGGCGGGAAGGCGAGCGGATTTCTTTTCTCCTGCTGGACGTCGACCACTTCCGACGGGTCAACGAGCAGCTCGGGCACCAGGTGGGCGACCACGTCCTGGCCCACGTAGCGAGCGCAATTCGCCAGCGGGTCCGCGCCAGCGATCTCGCCGTGCGCATGGGAGGGGAAGAGTTCGGAATCCTGCTGCGTCATTGCGGACCGCTCGACGCGCTGGCGATCGCCGAGCAGATCCGGGCGGCGGTCGTGGCCGTTCCCCCGGTGGTCGAAGGCACCCCGATGCCGGTGCGGCTGTCCGGCGGGGTGGCCGGCTACCCGGAGCACGCCGTCGGGATGCGGGAGCTGCTGCTGGCCGCCGAGCGAGCGCTCCGGCAGGCCAAGGAGACCGGTCGGGACCGGGTCGCCGTCAGCAGCTGATTCGCTCGGTGCTTCGGGTGACTGCTCGGCGCGCGTCCTCTGACCCGCCTGGTGTGCGAAGTTCATTGAATCCCGTCTCCCACTCCGGGGCCGTAACCTTTCATGCCCCATGCAGCCGCAAAAGTTGCGGTCCGTCACAGCGCCAACCGTCACATGCAAAGGCAGCCATCATGAATTCAATCAGCGTACTTCGCTTCACCGCGCTCGCGGCCGTCGCCCTGATCGGCGTGGCCCGGCCGGAAGCGTCATTTGCCCGCCAGACCCCGGGCGACGATCCCGGTGCCGGCCCGGTGATCGCCAGACTGAAGGAGAAAGATCCCGGAATGGCGAAGGTTCTCGCCGACGCCATGGGCTATGCCGTTTTCCCGTCGGTCGGCAAGGCCGCCGTCGGAGTCGGCGGCGCGCACGGCAAGGGTGTAGTGTACGAGCATGGCATGAGAATCGGTCGCTCGACTCTCTCCCAGCTTACCGTCGGGTTCCAGCTGGGGGGCCAAGAGTACAGCGAGGTGGTGATCTTCAAGAATCAGGCGGCCCTGGACAACTTCAAGAGGGGCAAGCTCAAGGTCAGCGGCCAGGCCTCGGCCGTGGCCGCCAAGGAAAGGGTGTCCGCGGACCTGGCCTACCGCGACGGTGTTGCCATCGTGACCATGTCCAAGGGAGGCCTCATGTACGAGGCGTCGGTGGGGGGACAGAAGTTCTCGTTCTCGCCCGATCGGCCTGCGGGAGTCGGAAAAAAGCCGTAAGCGCCATCGTTGAGAGGTAACCCGAGCCTCTGTCCCTGCTCCGGGGCAGAGGCTCGAATGTATTACCCCCGCAGCACCACGATCGAAGAAACCTCCCGCAGCGCGGCGGTGAGCTGTTCCAGCCACTTCACCACATCCTCGACCCGATCCGGTGCCAGGATCCCCTTCCCCCCCACCCTCCGCTGGCTCACGGTGAGCACCCGTCCGACCTGGGCGTAGGTGAGCGTGAGGGTACCGAACGGGCCGCTCAGCGCGACGTTTCGGGGCAGCTGAGCCTTCCAGCCAGCCGGCAATTCGAGTTTCAGCACTATCTCGCCACTCGCGTTGCCCCCCACCAGCGCGGCATCGATCGGAAAGCGTCGCGGGGTGCGCGCCCGCAGCTCGGCCACCAGCGGCTTGATGTCGCCGGGCTGCCCCAGGAACGGGAGCGACAGAATCGCCGCGCTCCCGGCCAGCTGCGCGGCGCGCCCGTTGTGCACCGTGAAGCCGATGCGGAACGGCCCGCCGTGGGTCGACTCGTCATTGAACGTGAGACTGTCTCCCTCGGATTCGCGATAGACGCTGCTCGCAACGCGTCGCAGATACTGCGCCTTGGCGGCGGAATCCATCGGCTCCCGCTCCATCGCCGTGCGCATCGCATCGCCGGAGGAGCCGTTCATTGCCATTTCCACCTGCGCGTTGGCAAAACCGGCCGAGTCGAGCACCGCGCTCACTGTAACCCGGCTGGCGACCTCCCCGTCATCTTTTTCCGGGGTGACGGTCTCCTCGGTCCGCCCATCCGGCCGCACCACCAACACGAACTGACCCTGATCGGCGCCGGGCAGACTGCCCCACGGCACGTCGCCCGCAGTCAGATCGACGAAGATCCGCCCCGAGGGGCGCTCGACCGCGGCGATGGCATGATTGAACTGGGAAATCGTGGGCAGGCCGCGTTCGACCCGCCCGCCCGCCGAGAGCAGTACCGGATACGCGGTGACTCCGAGCCGCTTGGCCAGGGTGATGAACAGGGTCGCCTTGTCTTTGCAGTCGCCGTACCCGGTGGCCACCACATCGGCAGCGGAGCGTGGCTGGTACCCCCCCATGCCGAGTGAAATGGCGACGTAACGCACGTCTTTCGAAACGTATTTGTGGATCGCCTTGATCGAATCTTCGAGGGTGCGCGACCCCTTGACCAGAATGGCGAGCTTGCGATCCACCTCCGGAGTCATCGCATAGCGGTCACGGGCCAGGCCGGCGTACCAGAACCCGATGTCCTGCCAGGAGGAGGGAGCGCTGACGTTGATCGACATGTCGACGCCGTTGGAATCGGCGGCGAAGAGCTCGGGCTCGGTCTTGGGTACCTCCTGCGTCGCCCAGGTGATCACCCGGCGCCCGCCCGCTTCGACGGTCACGGGTGTGAAGTCGAGATTCTTGGCCACCACTTTGGGCGAGAGGCCGACTGGAGTGTCGAGCACCAGCCGGGAGCGCCGGACCAGGAGGCCGGGATTTACCCGCCACGGAGCGAAGAAATCCCCGGGCCGGAAGGGCTTGAGCTCTTCCAACGTGTAGCTGTAATCCACGATGGTGCCGGGGCGCACATTGGGCAGCGAGAGCCGGCGCACCTTTTGTTCGACATAGGAGGGATCGCCCATCGCGGCCGGAATGTCGGCGTCCTGGGAGATTCCCGGCTTGTCACTGATCACCGTGCCATCCGGCCTCACAACCCTGGCCCAGTTGACCGTGAGCTTCTGGTGCCGAGGCTCGAAGGAGAATTGAAGCTCGGCCCATTGGTCGATTCCGTCTTCCTTGAGGATCTGCACCACCTGGCGATAGGTGCGGCTGCCCCGGCCGTCGGCCTCGAAGCGCAACACGCCGTCGTCCAGCAGGTATATGAACGACTCGCGCGGATGGCTGGCCGAATCGACCGCGAGCGCGTACAGCGTGTCGGGGGCCGAGCGGACAGCCGGGTTCGGCGCCGAGGGGGTCTCCGGCGGGTTGGCAAGGCTGGTCAGTGCGAGAACTAGCGAAGCGGTATGCAGCACCCAGAACACTCCAGTCGAGATGAATCAATCTAAACGGTGAGCAGTGACCGGTGACTGGTGAGCGCTCACCGTCTAGTGATACGCCGCCGACAGGGGCTGCACGTCGCGGGGGCTCTCCTCGCCGAAGAGGAGGCGCCCCTCGCGAAACGAGGCACCGCGCAAGGTCAACGCCAACACCTCGCCCAGCTCCTGGACCGGAAAGATTTCCATCCGGGCGCGGACCGCTTCAGGTAGATCCTCCAGATCGGCCTCGTTGTCCTTGGGAATCAGCACCCGGGTGATGCCGGCCCGCTCGGCGCCGAGGATCTTCTCCTTGAGCCCGCCGATGGGCAGCACCCGCCCACGAAGGGTAATCTCGCCGGTCATCGCGATGTCGTGACGTGCGGGACGGCCGGACATGGCCGAGATGAGTGCCGTCGCCATGGTGACGCCGGCCGACGGCCCGTCCTTGGGGATGGCCCCGGCGGGAACGTGGATGTGCACGTCGCGGGTGAACATCTCGTCGGGAATCCGAAGTGCCGCCGCGTGCGAGCGGGCATAAGTCCAGGCCGCCCGGGCGCTTTCTTTCATAACGTCGCCGAGCTGCCCCGTCAGGACCAACTCGCCCTTGCCCGGCATGGTGGAGGCCTCGACGAACATGATGTCGCCGCCCACCGGGCTGTAGTACATCCCCGTGGCCACGCCGATCGCATCCTGTCCGGCCGCCTTCTCGGGATGGACCTTGGGCCGGCCCAGCAGCTCGTTCATCATCGTCGCGTCGATGGCGATCTCCGAGGCGCCGTCGGCCGCGAACCGCCGCGCCACTTTCCGCGCCACCTTCGAGATTTCCCGCTCCAGTTGTCGCACCCCGGACTCACGGGTGTAGCCGCTGATGATTTCCCGGAGCGCCTCGTCGGCGATGGTGACCGTCTTGCCAGCCAGGCCGTTTTCCTCCAGCTGGCGCGGAATCAGGTATCGTCGGGCAATCTCCTCCTTTTCCGATTCGGTGTACCCGGAGAACTCCACCACTTCCATCCGATCGAGCAGGGCGCCCGGAATGTTCTGGAGGAAGTTGGCGGTGGCGATGAACAGAACCTCCGAGAGGTCGAAAGGCACCCCGAGGTAGTGATCGGTGAAGCTGTCGTTTTGGGCCGGATCCAGCACCTCGAGCAACGCCGAGGCGGGGTCGCCCTGGAAGGAGACGCCGAGCTTGTCCACCTCGTCCAGGAGGAAGACCGGGTTCTTGGTGCCGGCCTGCTTGAGACCCTGAATGATCCGGCCGGGCATGGCGCCAACATAGGTACGGCGGTGACCCCGGATGTCCGCCTCGTCGCGCGCGCCGCCCAGCGAGATGCGCACGTATTTTCGCCCCATCGAGCGGGCAATCGACTTGGCCAGGCTGGTCTTGCCGACGCCGGGAGGGCCCACGAACAACAAGATCGGCCCCTTGGCGGACGTCGGTGGGGTCGGTGAGGACGGGGAGGACGGGGGGGTCGGTGAGGACGGGGGGGACGGGGGGGGGTCCGTCCGTCCGTCCGCACTGTCCGTCTTGTCCCCATCGTCCGTCCGTCCGTCTTGTCTCAGCTTCCGCACCGCAAGGAACTCGAGAATCCGGTCCTTCACGTCCCCCAGCGCATAGTGGTCCGCTTCGAGAATATCCGACGCTTCCTTGAGGTCGAGGTGTTCCAGGCTTCTGGTATTCCAGGGCAGCTCGGAGATGGTTTCCAGGTAGTTCCGGATGACCTGCGTCTCCATGGACTCGCGGCCGATCCGGTCCAGCCGGCCCAGCTCACGTTCCACCTCCTTGCGCGCCTCGGGAGTCAGCTCCAGCGCGGCCAGCTTCTGACGGAGCTCTTCGAGCTCGTCGGCCTCGCCCTCTTCGCCCAGCTCCTTGCGGATCTGTTTCATCTGCTCACGGAGGAACATTTCTCGCTGGCGTTCGCCCAGTTCCTCCTGGACCTGCGACTTGATGTCCTCCTGCGCATCGAGCACCGCGATCTGTCGCTGCACCAGTACCAGCACCCGGCGGAGCCGCTCCTCGACCGACAGCGCCTCGAGGAGCGCCTGTCGCTGCGGGGCGGGAATGTCGATGTAGCCCGCCACCAGGTCGGCAAACCGGCCCGGATCGCTCACGCCGTTCAGCACCTGCTGAACCACTTCTTCGGGGAGACCGGACTTCTGTCCCAGCTCCGAGGCCCGCTGCCGCACCTCGCGGTAGAGCCCGACGAACGACGGGTCTTCCGGGGCGAGCGGGGCCATTTCTTCCGCCTCGCGGACGATCGCCTCCATGTATCCGTTCTTTTCGGATACGTGCATTGCGATGGCGCGCCGCTCACCGTGCAGCAGGAGCTGCATTCCGGCCAGCCCGCGCTGGAGCTGCCCCACCTTGGCGATGGTGCCGATCGTGTAGAGACCGTCGGAGGTAACCTGCTCGGTGTTCTCGCGCTGGCAAATCGCGAAGACGAGATGCTCGGGCGTGGCCAGCGCAGCTTCTATGGCTCGTACCGTCCCCGGTCGGCCGGCGCCGATCGAGGTCGTGACGCCCGGGAGCAGCACCACGTCGCGCAGGGGGAGGACCGGGAGGGTCAGTCGTTCACTCATCTTTGGAATGCCCTTTCATGCTATCGGGACGTTCCATGGCCGGTGCGGCACACGGAGCGCCCCGAGAATGCCGGTGAAGGGGCATGGTCGATGCCATGATCTCCCTCCCAGTACGGTATCTGCTATCAGCCATCGATTGATATACTTACGCCGCCCGAGGGGCCCCAAATCCGCGGGGGAACGCGTCCCCGAGCCATGCCAAAACGACTTGGCAAGCCGAGTTGGCATGTTTCCGTGGTCTGTGAGGATGCCCGTCCGTTTAGTGTGGCCAGATGGAGACGTAGTTGCCCCGCGGGCAATAATCCGACAAATTGGTAAGCTGTTGCACGAACATCGTTTCTGACGCGAGACCCATGGTCGAATGACCGGTCCAAACGACATGAACGAGCGGCCTCTCGCGCAGCGCCTCAAGGAGGCGCTGGGCGATGTTTATACGCTCGAGGGCGAAATCGGCCGCGGGGGTATGGGCGTGGTCTACCGCGCCCGCGACGAACGCCTTCATCGTCGCGTAGCCATCAAGGTGCTCCCGCCGGAACTGGCCTTCCAGAAGGAAATCCGCGAGCGATTCACCCGCGAAGCGCAGACCGCCGCGAGGCTGTCGCACCCCCATATCGTCCCCATTCACGATGTCGGCCAGGGTGCCGGCATCGTGTACTTCATCATGGGGCTGGTGGAGGGCGAGTCGCTGGGCGGGCGTCTCAAGCGCCGGGGCAAGCTTCCCCCGGACGAGGTCCGGCGCATCATGAAGGAGACCGCGGACGCGCTCTCCGCCGCCCACGCCGTCTCGGTGATTCATCGGGACATCAAGCCGGACAACATCCTGCTGGAGGGCACCCGCGGGCGGGTGATGGTGACGGATTTTGGCATCGCGAAGGCGGTGTCGCAGACCTCGAGCGCCACGCTCACCGGCGTCGGAGTGGCCATTGGTACGCCCCAGTACATGAGCCCGGAGCAAGCCGCGGGAGAGCGGGAGATCGACGGCCGCTCGGATCTCTATTCGCTGGGCGTCGTGGCCTATCAGATGACCAGCGGCCAGCTGCCGTTCAACGCGCCGACGGTGGCCGGCATTCTCATGAAGCAGATCACCGAGCCAGCGCCGATTCTTCACGAGACCCTCGATGGGGTTCCCGAGGATCTCTCGCTGGCGATCGCGCGGTGCCTGGAAAAAGACCCCGAGAACCGGTGGCCCACCGCCGACGCGCTACGCCGCTCGCTGGAGAGTCGAACGGTCACCGGCTACCGGCCCACCGCCGCGGTGCCCCGCGCCGTCCCGCGAAAGAGCAGCACCGGTACTCGTCCCAGACCTGCTTTCCCTTTAGAGCGCCCCCGGATGCCGGCCAATCCTAGCGCCCCGCTCTCGCCGCGGAGCCCGCGCCCCGGGCCGGGCGGGCGACTCTACGGTGGTATCGCGCGGGGCGGGAGCATTGCCGGCGGGAAGTGGGTGAGGAACGAGCGGGGCGAGTGGGTGCGGGCCGAGGACGCGGGCGAGGTCGGCCTCAGCGACACCGGCGAGCCGCGGGTGGTGCAGCGGGTCCGGGGCCAGTTTGCCAAGTGGGCCGCGGTCACCGGTGGCTGTTTCCTGATCAACCTCGCCACCGGCTTCACCAACGGGCCATGGTTCCTGTTTCCCGCCGCCTTCCTGGGCTTCCCCCTGCTCAAAAGCTACTCGCAGCTTTGGCAGGCGGGGTACAGCTGGCGCGACGTGCTCAACCCGCCACCCGCCGCCGATGCCATCAAGATTCCCAGGGCCAAAGGGCGGAGGGCGCTCGCCGCGCCGGTGGCTTCCGAGCTGGGCGCGTACTTCGACCGGATGAATCACATCCTCGACGACCGGAAGAACATCCTCCGGATGATGCTGCAGCTGCCCGAGCCGGACCGCAAACAGCTCCCCGAGGTGGCGGAGACGGCGGAGCGGCTCTACGAGTCGGCCTCCGACCTGGCGAAGACGCTCAATGACATGGATCAGAGCTTCGGCAGCGGTGCCACCGACCGAATCAAATCGCAGCTCGAAATGCTTTCCCTTCGGGAGGACAGCGAAGAACGCAACCGGCAGATCGGCATCCTCGAGCGTCAGGTCAAGACCTCGCTCGAGCTGACATCCAAGCGGGATGCCTTGCTCCAGCGGTTCGAGTCGAGCGAGCTGGCCATGCGAAACCTCCGGCTCGACTTGATCAAGCTGCGCACCGGCGGCATCGGTGCGCTGAACGATGTCACCAGCGCAACCCAGCAGGCGCGCGCGATTTCGCGCGACGTCGAAAACCTCACCGCGGCCGCGAGCGAAATCCGCGAGGCGATGGGGTGACTTCGCCGGACGCTCCATTCGACAACAGAGGATACTGGGAATCGAGACTCCGGGAGCACTACTCGCTCGCGGGGGTGGGCTATCTGCGACTGGGCCGGCGGTTCAACCAGTGGATGTACAAAATTCGCGGGGAAGTTTTTGATCGGGTCGTGCAGGGACTGGGTAGCGAGTGGGCCGGCGCAAGCGTCCTCGACGTGGGGGCGGGTACCGGATTTTACGTAGACCGGTGGAAGCGGCTGGGCGCCCGGGTGACCGGGCTGGATCTCACCGAGGTCGCGGTAGACGAGCTGTCGCGCTGCTTTCCGGGCAACCGTTTCGTGCGCGCCGACATCGGAGGGCCGCTCGACCAGGTGCCGCTTCGGCCGGCCTCGTTCGACGCAGTCTCGGCCTTCGACGTGTTGTTCCACATCGTCGACGACGCCGCCTACACGCGCGCCTTCCAGAACATCGCGTCGCTGCTCAAGCCGGGCGGCTGGTTTCTCTGGTCCGACAATTTCCTGAAGACCGATACGAAGCGGATCGCCCACCAGGCTAGCCGGCCGCTGAGGGAGAGCGTCAGATTGGTGGAGGCGGCGGGCCTCGAGGTGGTGACCAGGGTACCGATGTTCGTGCTGATGAACTACCCGGCCGATACCAGATCCCGGCTGGCCCGGTGGGGCTGGACGGCGATGGTGGCGCCGGCTGTGCTGGGAGAGCCGCTCGGCTGGGCACTGGGTGCGGCGCTCTATCCCCTGGAGCGAGCACTGGTGCGCGCCAAGCGGGAGAGCCCGAGCACCGAGTTGATGGTGTGCCGGAAGACGCCAGGAGGGCTTTCATAGCCCATGGCCTTCGAGCGCCGATTTCAAGTAGGCTGGAACAACCTCGACGCCAACGCCCACATGGCCAACACGGCATACCTGGAAATGGGGGCGAACGTCGGGCGGAGGACTTCGCGGTCCTACCCGGTCCGCGTGCGGTAGCTCCCCGAACCGGCGCACGCGCAGGAAGCCTGACCCGCACCCGGGCGACCGGGGCGCCGAGGAGCCGCAGCGCAAGGAATCGCGTGTGGGCGTCACCGCCGTGCGACAGCCCCGGCGCGGGGAGCCCTGCCGGGGCCCTTCCGAGCCCGCCCCTGCGGCACGCGGTGCAAGAAGCGTCACCTCATCGCTGGCATAGCTTCTGCAAAGTCAACTCACCATGTCAGTTCTCGAATACGCGGTGCAGCTCACTGCTCCGTGGGCCCACCTCTATCGCGACTCGAAACTCATCTCGATCAGCGTCCTCTTCGGTCACCTCGGGGGCCTGCTGCTCGGGGGCGGATTCGCGATCGCCGCCGACCGGACCACGCTCCGCATGGTCCGGGCGACCGCCGCGGCGCGCCGCATTCACCTTCAGGAACTGCATGCCGTGCATCGCCCGGTCATCCTAGGCCTCGCAGTGACCTTCGTGAGCGGCCTGATGATGCTCGCCGCGGATGTCGAGACGTTTCTCCCCGCGCCGCTGTTCTGGCTGAAGATGGGATTGATCGCCGCGCTCCTGGGCAACGGCGTGATACTGGAGCGATCCGAGGCGGCGTTGCGCAACGGCACCGGCTGCGCGGGGCGGGTCTGGCGCCGCCTCGAGGTCGCGGCCCGGACCAGCCTGATCCTCTGGTTCGGCTCCCTCCTGCTGGGCACCGCCCTGCTGGCGGCCTGAGCGGGCATGCACACCGCGCTCACAATTATCGCCCGATTGCTTCCAGCGCTCGCCGGTACGCCTCCGGCTTCCGCTGACACCGTCCTGGCGCCCGTGACCGTCAGCACCGATACGGTACCCCGGGTCATGTCCTCGACCATCGACTGGATCGCCCTCCGCGGCGAAGCGTCCGGAGCCCTGGATACCGCCCGGACCCGCAAGCGCATCCGCGCCGTCGAGTACAGCGGGTTCTATCAGGCCCGCCTCAAGCTGCATCGGATACTCAGCTACTCGATGATCCCGCTGTTCATCGGCTCTTACGTGTCGGGCGACGCGATCCTCAGGAACCGGAACGATCCCCCCAAGTGGGCCACCACGCTCCACAAGCCCTTTGCGATCGCCACCGGGGCGGTATTCACCGTGAACACGGTCACCGGGCTCTGGAACCTCTGGGACAGCCGGAAGAATCCGGAGGGCCAGGTGAAGCGCACCATCCACTCGCTGCTGTTCATCGCGGCGACGGCGGGCTTCACCTACGCGGGGACCAGCCTGGCGCGCGACGCGGTAAACCGGGAAGACCGCAACCGCTTCCATCGCCAGGTGGCGCTGGCCTCGATGGGAGTTTCGGTGGGGAGCTGGGGCATGATGATTTTCTTCAAATGAGCTGCGGGGGCTGTGACCGCTCGGGCGGCCGTCGGGAGTTTCTTCGAGAGTTTGCCGGGCTGGCGCTGCTGATCGTGGTGGGACGGCCACGCCCGGCTACCAGCGAGGTGGAGTATCCCATTCCGGCCGCGGACGGCGCCCTAGTCGACCGCGACAATCAGGTGATCGTGGTGCGGCACCAGGGATTCTGTTACGCCTTGGCGCTCTCCTGTCCGCACCAGAACACCGCGCTCAAGTGGGTGGCCGAGGCAAATCGGTTTCAGTGCCCCAAGCACAAGTCGAAGTATGCGCCCGACGGGGCCTACCTCTCCGGACGAGCGACCCGCAACATGGATCGGCTGCCGATCCGACGGGAGGCGAACCGCCTGCTGGTCAATGCAGAGCGGGTGTACGAGAGCGATAAGGATGCCGCGGGGTGGGCGGGGGCGGTTGTGAGGCTAGGAGGCTAAGAGGCTAGGAAAAACCCTACCAGCGAAGCAATTCTTCCATCGCCCGGCCGATGCCTTCGCTCTGCGGGAGGATCGCGTCTTCGAGCTCCGGCGCATAGGCCACGAAGGTGTCGGTGGCCGCGACGCGCCTGACCGGTGCATCGAGCCACGAGAAGGTCTCATCCGCGATGCGGGCGGCGATCTCGGCGCCGTATCCCCAGGAGAGTGAGTCTTCGTACACCACCAGCGCCCGGCTGGTTTTCCGAACCGATGTATGGATGGTCTCCCAGTCCACCGGCGAGAGGGAGCGCAGGTCGATCACTTCGATAGAGGCACCGGTCCGCTCTTCCAGTTCCTTGGCGGCGACCAGCGAACGCTGGACCGTCGCTCCGTAGGTCACCACCGTGAGCTGGCTCCCTTCCCGCACCACCTTGGCCTTCCCGAACGGAATCATGAAGTTCGGGCCCGGGTTCGGCGCCTTGTTGTAGGTCTGGCGGTAGAGGTGCTTGTGCTCCAGGAAGATGACCGGATCCTCGCAGCGAATCGCGGTACGAAGCAGGCCATTGGCGTCGAGCGCGGTGGCCGGGCAGATCACCCGGAGGCCCGGGACGCTGGTGAACACCGCGGCGCCGGTCTGGGAGTGATAGGGAGCCCCGCCCTTCAGATACCCGCCGTAGGTCACCCGGATCACCACCGGGGCCGCGAAGGTGTTGTTGGACCGCCAGCGCAGGATCGAGAGCTCGTCGCGAATTTGCATGTACGCGGGCCAGATGTAGTCGAAGAACTGGATCTCCACGACCGGCTTGAGTCCCCGCGTGGCCAGCCCGATGGCCCGGCCCACGATGTTGGCCTCGGCGAGCGGCGAGTTATAGACCCGGCTTCCCCCGAACTGCTTTTGCAGCCCCCAGGTCACCTTGAAGACGCCGCCCTTCCCCTTCACCTGGCCGATGTGCTCCTCCCGGCTCACGTCGGCCACGTCCTCCCCAAAGACCAGGATGCGCGGGTCGCGCGTCATCTCGTCCTTCATGCAGACATTCAGCAGATCGACCATCGTGGTGGGATCGCCGATGAAGCGGGGATCATCCTCGGTGTCGAACTGCTCGGAGGTGGGATCGACGTCGGGAGAGTAGACGTAGTCGTAGATCGTGCTGGTGGCCGGCTGGGGCGAGGCCAGCGCCGTCTCGGTAGCGATGGCGACCTCCTCCTCCACCCGCTGGCGGATCCGGTCGATCTCCGCCTCGGTGGCCACGCCGTGCTCGATCAGATACTTGGGGAACTGTACCACCGGATCGCGCGCGGCGTCCGCATCGCGTTCCGAAGTGGGCCGATAGTGTATCTCGTCATCCGAAAGGGAGTGGCTGTAGGGCCGAATGACCTTGGCATGAACGAGTGCCGGGCCCTTGCGGGCCCGGGCGTAGTCGACGGCCTTGCTCAGCACGTCGTAGGACGCGATCGGATCGCAGCCGTCCACGTCCAGAATCAGGAGACCCGGAAAGCCGGTGACCAGCTTGGAGATCGACCCGCCCGGGGTGTTGACCTCGACGGGTACCGAGATCGCGTAGCCGTTGTCTTCGATCAGATAGACGATCGGCAGCTTGAGATTGCAGGCGCTGCTGAGCGACTCCCAGAATTCCCCCTCGCTGGTGGTGCCGTCTCCCGCCGAGACGAACACGACCTCGTCGCCCCGGATCTTCTCCTGCCGGTCCGGAATCGATTCGTTCTGGGTATAGCGGAGCCACGCCTCGGCCGCTCCCACCGCCTGAAGGAACTGGGTGCCGGTGGGACTCGAGGCGGAGACGATGTTCAGATCCTTGTGGCCCCAGTGCGAGGGCATCTGCCGGCCGCCGGAATTGGGGTCATCGGCGGCACCGACGGCGGAGAGCAGCTGCTCGGTCGCGGTCATGCCGAGCCCGAGGCAGAGGGCACGGTCGCGATAGTAGGTGTAGAACCAGTCGTAGGCGGGCCGGAAGACCTTGGAGGCGGCGACCAGCACGGCTTCGTGGCCGGCCCCGGAGATCTGGAAGAAGATCTTGTTCTGGCGCTTGAGCTGAATCTCCTTGTCATCGATGCGACGGGAGAGCAGCATCAGCCGGAACATTTCGAGCAGATCGGATTTTTCCAGCCTGGAGCTCGGGCGGGTTTTCG